>SMXV01000047.1 GCA_004356175.1 Acidobacteriota bacterium | reverse complement strand
GCAGCGCATACGCGTTCGCTTCTTCCTGGCTCATGCCCCACCCGTATGGGTGGGGGAACGGTGTCACAAATATCGAGGGAAGCAGGGGGTGATATCCCTGCCGATACTTGGCCTTGGACGTCGTGTACGTGACCGAACCCATCGTGCGTCCATGGAATCCGCCGCGGAACGTGACAATGCCCTGTCTGCCAGATACCTTGCGTGCAAGCTTGACGGATGCCTCGACAGCTTCAGCACCCGAGTTCATGAAGATCACTTTGTCGATTCCGTCGGGAGTGATACTGACGATCTTCTCAGCTGCGTTGACGATTGAGTCGTAGAGAAATGTCCCGCCTGCGTGCCAGAACTTGCCGAGTTGGGCCGCAGCGGCAGCCGCGACAGCGTCCGGCCGGTGACCCAGGTTCGTCGTGGCTATGCCGCAGGCAAAGTCGAGGTACTGTGTCCCGTCCCTGCTGGTTACCCAGCTTCCTTTGCCATCGATAATTTCTGTTTCGTACACCGTTTCGATTACAGGTGCGATGATGTCCTGAAATCTCTTCTTGAGGTCAGTCATGAGAACTCCTGTCGGTTGTGAGGATGTGTGGACGCGGTCATGGACCGCCGCTACGGGGCGGCGAAGAGGTGGCGTCGCGTGTTCCTCGGGTTTCTCGACATGGTTCAATCGTAGCTCAGATGCTCACGTCGGCGCAAAACCTGGGTTCAGAGGCGCGGTACTACTCGCCTCTGAACTCGGGAGGTCGTTTCTCAAGGAAGGCGCTTGTCGCCTCTGCGAAGTCGTGCGAGCCGATGAATGCAGCGTTCCACAGAGCGATGTAGTCCAAGTTCTGCTCAACTGTTCGGCCTTCGCCAGCCGCGAGTACGGCTTTTGCTCCTTGGACTGCCAAGGGAGAGTTCGCTGCGATCTCTTGCGCGAGTTCGTGGGCTGCGGTATGGAGTGATTCTCGGTCCTCAAGGACCCGCGATACCAGTCCCATCTCATGTGCTTCGGCTGCGGCAAAGTCGCGGCCGGTGAACACGATCTCGGCCATCCGACCAGGATCGATGATGTGTGGCAGGCGCTGGAGCGTCCCAACGTCTGCGACCATTGCGATCTTCGTTTCTCGTACCGAGAAGGAAGCATCCGCGGATGCGTACCTGATGTCACATGCTGTGATGAGGTCAACCCCTGCCCCGATGCAGTGACCGTGCACGGCTGCAATCACAGGTTTGGGACATTGTGCAATCGCGCTGAATGCACGTTGTAGGTCCTTGATCGATTGGTACAGGATGTGACGCTTGGCGACCTCAGATCCTGGTGGGGGGTCGAGCGACGGGTCGATGCCATCATTCGTGAACATCGGACCAAAGGCCTTGAGGTCGATACCGATCGAGAAAGCCCGACCCTTGCCAGCAATCACAACCGCCCTGACATCGGTCCTTTCTCCCAGAGCCTCCATAATCCGTGGCATGTCCTCCCAAAAGTCGTGCGCAAACGCGTTCATGCTTCGCGCCCGGTCAAGCCAAACTGTCGCGACGTATCCGTCAAACTCGACAGAAATCACGTCCGACTGCGGAATTGTGCCGTCACTCATACCCACCACAATACCCCGCAACACGTCCCACCTTTAGGGGGGACACAAGAGCGAAGCGACTGAGGGGGCTCGCGGACCCCCAGCTCGAAGACTCGCTTGTCCCCCTGAAGGTGGGACACGGGAACCGAATGGTTGGGGGTGGTCGTCATAGCTCCAGTCGACGTGGGAGTCGTCATGGCAGAGGGAGAGAGAAATGGCATTGCTAGCCACGCTGAAAGAGACAACTGTCACACGGGTGGTCGTGGGTTTCGTCGGGATTATCCTTGTGACGGCCGCATGTAGCTCAAGCGACAGTTCCGTTGACACAACGTACGGACCAGACGATCCTGACCAGTCCCTATACGAAGACGGGGGAGACGTTATTGCCGGTTCTGCAGGTGTGGAGTCCGTTCCTGTAGTACTGGAGGACGGAACCGTCGTGTTCGAGGCCGCACGGGCGAGCACTTTCGATGCGAAGATCATCAGAGAAGGCCGTCTCGACATTCGCATCGATGAAGGCACATTCGGGTCGAAGACTGCGGAGTTGAGGACAATCGCCGCCGACCTCGGCGGATACATCGCTTCAGGCGAGACGCACATCGAGCAGTTCTACGACAGTCGGTATGCGGTGGGTTGGTACACCATGCGGATTCCGACCGACCGTTTCGACGAAGCTGTCGGGCGCGTCGAACGTATGGGAGAGCCTGTCTCAGCATCGCTATCGAGCCAGGACGTCACCGAGGAATACGTTGATCTCGAAGGTCGCCTCGACTACTGGCGCACGCAGGAGCAGTTCTACCTGAGGTTGCTTGAAGAAGCGACTTCCGTTGAGGACCTGATTCTGATTCAGACCCGGATGCAGGATGTGTTGCTGAATATCGAGCAAATTGAAGGCAGGCTGCGCTACCGCGACAGCCGTACGAACTTTGCGACGCTGACCGTCGGCCTGACTGAGGTTCCCGACACGGTCATCGAACCGGCATCAACCGAGTCAGGCCCAATCGCTGAAGCATTCGACCAGGCTGGTGAGGTGTTGCTCTCCACGGTGGCTTTCTTGATTGTCGCGACCGCTGTGGTCATTCCGATAGCGGCGGTTGGGCTGATTGTGTACGCAATTGTTCGTTTGATTGTCAGCAGGAGCCGTCCCAAGGACGAGCCAGAAGATTCATGAACTGACTGGCGCACTGGTCGGTGTCTGCGGGAGTGCGGCCGCCGACCACCGCTTTCACACGAGTGTTGCTACGCACTGAATCGAAACGGCGGGTACTCATCGGTGATCCCCGCGATGTACGCCCAGGTACGTGCAGACCACCTTTCGAAACCCACGAAGTAGATATGGAGACCGAGCGGTAGCACGCCGTTGATGAGAATCATGACGTAGCCGAACCATGCTGCGGCGAGGGTTCCCAGCGTCAGCCACGCCAGGATGAACAGATGCGGCAGGGCAAGCAGCGTACGGACCAGGATAACTCCAGCAAACGCCAGCAGCCGGCTTTGCGGCTCAGTCGCGGGCGTGATGGTGATCTGAGCTGGGTGGAGGTCATCGGTTCCAAAGGTGGGGTAGGTATCGGTCGTACTCGTGAACCAGGCGTAGACCCTGGCTGTCCAGCGCAGGTATATCGTCGAAAACGTGTCGATCCATGGCGGTTTGGTACCGGTGATCAGTACGTACCAGAACCCAATCCACACGATGAACTGCACCGCAATGAAATATGCGAGCAATGTAAAGAGATGTGGAATCAGTAGCACCGTCTTGAGGAACAACACAACCCCGAGCGCCGCAAGCCCGCGGCTCCGCGACTCATCATCAACGGGAACCGTGAAATCAATCGGGTATGGGGTCTCTCTCATATCCGTCTCGCAGGGGAACGCGTAGTGTATCGACTGCGTTGCATTCGTCCGGCTGAATTCTCAGAGCAGTTCGACTCCGCGATCGCCTTCGACTATTCGGCCTATGACGCAGGCATCGACCTCGAAGGACTCGAATGCCTCCGTGGTGGCGTCGACATCGCCTTCAGCTACCACACATGTGTAGCCGATTCCCATATTGAAGGTGCGGAACATGTCGCCAAGGGCGACATCACCCAATTTCTGGATCACGTCGAATACGTGGGGCACGTCCCACTTCGACCGTTCTATGACTGCGCGTGTTCCCTCGGGTAGCACCCGAATCACGTTTCCGGGCAGCCCTCCACCCGTGGTGTGTGCGAGTCCGTGAGGGCGGACCCGTGCGAGGAGGTTCACAACTGCGGGGGCGTACACGATGCTCGGCTCAAGGAGAACCTCAGCCACGGTTTGCTCGGTGTCAGGGAAGGTGCTGTCGAGCGGAAGCGATTTGGCCACGACTGACCGCACGAGGCTGAACCCGTTTGATCGCAGGTTGGGTGACTTCACACCGACGATGACGTCTCCCGGGGTGACAAGCGTCGTGTCGATTTCCTCCCCTAGCTCAACAACACCAAGGGCTGTTGCCGAAAGATCGAACTGGTCAGGAGGCATCACCCCAGGATGTTCTGCCGTCTCACCACCAAGAAGGGCGATGTCGGCTTCGCTGCAGGCATCGGTGAGTGACTCAATGATGATCTCGATTCGGTCTACATCGATTCGGCCGGTCGCGATGTAGTCCGTCATAGCAATAGGTTGGGCTCCGGCTGCGGCGAGGTCGTCCGCCACCATTGCAAGTGCGTCGTATCCGAGACCTTCGAGCATGTCGGCTTGTCTTGCGATCTCGACCTTCGTACCGACGCCGTCCGTGGCCATCATCAGGACAGGAAACTGGAATCCGGCAGGGATTTGGATACCTGCCGCGAAACCGCCGAAACTTCCGATGACATCCTCTGTCCACGTTGATGTGACGCGCCATTCAATGCGCTCGACAAGCTCGACCGCCGCATCGAGGTTTACCCCCGCGTCCTCGTAGCTCGTCATGTCGACCTTTCGAGTAGAAACTTGCCGTCTGTGATGGGGACCTCAGTCGGATAGTTGCCAGACAGGCACGCTGTGCAGAACATGTCTGGCTTCCTGCCGGTGGCCTCGAGCAGGTTGTCGAGGTCAAGATACACGAGCGAGTCGGCTCCAAGGTGCTTAGCGATTTCGTCGACGGTGCGGTCAGCCGCCAGCAGCGTTGAGCGGTCGCCGGTGTCCATGCCGTAGAAACACGGCCAGCGATAGGGCGGCGACGAGATGCGAAGGTGGACTTCGGTGGCCCCTGCTTCGCGCACCATTGCAACGAGTTGTTTCGTCGTTGATCCTCGCACGATGGAGTCATCAACGAGAACGACGCGTTGCCCTTCAATCACTCCTCTCATGGCATTCAGTTTCATGCGTACGCCTCGGTCACGCATTGCCTGGGCTGGTTCGATGAAGGTTCTCCCCACGTAGCGGTTCTTCATAAGGCCATCGACGTACGGGATTCCTGACGTATCGGAATATCCCTGTGCGGCTGGGATGCCTGACTCGGGCACAGGGACAACGATGTCGGCTTCGGTCGGTGCTTGCACCGCAAGGCTGCGGCCCATCCGCTGTCTGGCCATGTGAATCGTCTGGCCGTCCAATATTGAGTCGGGCCTGGCGAAGTACACGAACTCAAAGACACACAATCGAGATTCGGCTGGCTCGAAGGGCCAGTGACTTGTAATTTCACCGTCAAGGATCGAGACCATCTCACCTGGCGCGATTTGCCGCACGAAGGTGGCACCGAGGATGTCGAGCGCAGCGGTCTCACTGGCAATGACCCAGTTGCCGTCAAGTTCTCCGAGACAGAGCGGCCGGAAGCCGTAGCGATCGCGGACGCCGACCAGCGTTGTTGTATCCATCACAGTGAGCGTGAATGCGCCTTCGAACTGTGGCAGTGCACGCGACAGCGCATCAGGGAGTGAGATGCCTTCCTCCGCCATGAGGTGAGCGATTGATTCAGTCATCAACTCGGAGTCCGTGGTTGCGGCCAGCGGTCCGATCTCAGACGCGAGGTCAGCGGTGTTGGTGAGATTGCCGTTGTGAGCAAGCGCGATTGCGTTCCAGCCGAAGTGACGGAACACCGGTTGCGAGTTCTCCCAGGAGTTCGATCCGGTTGTTGAATAGCGGGTGTGACCGATTGCAAGATTCCCGGGCAAACCGGCGAGGACTCCTTCGTTGAACACCTGTGCCACGAGCCCTAGGTCCTTGTAGACCGTGATGTTCTCGCCGTCGCTCACGGAGATGCCTGCGCTCTCCTGACCGCGATGTTGGAGCGCGAAGAGCCCGAAGTAGGTGAGCCGTGCGGCGTCGATGTCTGTCCCAGAGACCCCGAACACACCGCATGCTTCGCCGGGGCGGTGGTCAAGGGTTGGATCTTCGAGTGGTGACTCGTTCACGGAACCGAGTGTACTCGCGCCCGGGCTGGCTGCGTCGTACTGGCCACAGGTCTCAAAACGTCATCGTTATGAGCGCTGCCGCGACAGCAACCCCCGACCCGATGACCGTCCGAATAGTCTTCGCGTTCGGGCGCCCAACCGCGAATAGGGACCACAACCATGCGATGAGGATGCCGCTTGCCAGACCCCCGACGTGCGCCCGCCAGTCGATGCCTGCGACGAATAGGGGGAGAGCAAGGTTGATTGCAAGCAGAACCCCAAGCTGGTTGAACATCTCGCGACCGCCCGGTGTGTTCCGCATCTTCCATGCAACAAATGTCCATGCACCCAGGAGCCCGAAGATCGCACCCGACGCGCCAACCGACACCTGGTCTACTGGACCAAAGAGATAGGACAGCGTTCCTCCAGCTCCCGCGGCAGCAACATACAGGGCGGCGAATGCTGGTCCGCCGACCTGTCGCTCGAGACGAGGACCGAAGAGGTACAGCGCATACATATTGAACGCTATGTGCATGAATCCGCCGTGGAGAAGCGCGACGGTGAAGACACGCCACCACTGGCCGGCTTCAACGAGCCAGTTCGCCTGGGCAAACGTCTTGAGAAGCCACTGGTTTGCTTCGGGAGAGAGATATCCGACGACGAATATTGCCCCGGTGATTGCCATGATCGTGAACGTGACCGGCGCTGTCTGGAACGAAGGTCTGCCAAGCGCCTGTCGTGCGGTGATGACACGTGCCCGTCCCTTTGGTCGTGCACACTCCGCGCATTTCTGACCCACAGACGTGTCGTGAGAACACTCAACACAAATTGGTTTCTCGCATGATGAACAACTCAATCCGGTGGTGCGGTCAGGGTGCCGATAGCAGGTTGGCGCAATTCGCTCAGTCATAGGCGAACAACGATACCGCACCAAGAATTTTGGTACCGCACCAAGGGGAGCGGTCAAAGCCGCCGGCATGGTTGGTGGCTTGCTGCGTTCTGACGGGTGGGGCGAACGCCAAGGCTTTCTTTAGGAGTTCATTCTTCGGGGGAGGGCATTTCTCCAGATGTCGGCGGCTTCTTCGAGGTCGATGGTTCCTGATGGGCCGAAGTCGATGGAGGTGCCGCCGACGGTGCCGATGCGGTGGTGGGGTGCTGGTGTGTCGAGTGTGTTGCCGTGCGACATGGCAATGAATCGCAGAGGGGTTTCGTCGAAGAGGTCGGGGCCAGACATGTCGTCGATTCGTACGCCAACGTTTGACTTGATGGCGATCTCTGCAAGCGCCACCGCGAGGCCGCCGAGTGAAATATCGTGAAGGGCGGGGATCGAGTAGGCGAGCGATACGGCAGCGTTGATACTGATTCGGGCGGTCTCACCGTCGACGTCGACGGGTCGGCCGCCAAGGCTTCCGTTGATGATCCGATCATACGCGGAGGCCGCAAAGTCGTGCTGAGTCTCCTGGCCCACGAGCCAGATGGTCATCCCATCATCTGCCCTGTCGAGACGAGGAGGGCGCGCAGGCATTGGTTCGCAGAAACCGAGCATGCCGACAACGGGGGAGGGGTAGATATCGACGCCGTCGGTCTGGTTATAGAACGACACGTTGCCGCCGACCACGGGAACGTCGAGTTCCTCACACGCCCATGCCAACCCGTCGACGCTCTCAATGAACTGCCACATGACTCCGGGGTCCTCCGGGTTGCCAAAGTTGAGGTTGTCGACAAGCGCGTACGGTTTCGCACCCGTGACAGCGACATTCAGGGCAGACTCGAAAACGATTCTCGCCGAGCCTCTTCGCGGGTCGAGGTAGCAGCGAAGAGAGTCGCCGTCGGTTGACACGGCCATTGCCTTCTCAGTTCCCTTGATGCGCAGCAGCGACCCGTCGTGTCCAGGCTCGATGACG
>SMXV01000046.1 GCA_004356175.1 Acidobacteriota bacterium | reverse complement strand
CCATCAGTCGAGGCGATGCGTGGAGCGCATCGCACACGCCTGGGTAAGAAAATCTTTCCGCTCGTCGGCAACCTGAGATACGGGGTCAAACCAACAACGCGACCAACAATTTTCGAACCGAACTGAACGCCAGCTGCCCGTGAGTCCCCGCGTGGGCAATCGAGACAGTTGCTGGGGAACGTCCGGGACCGAGCGGTGCGTGTAACACCACCACGAATCATCGCACAACGTCACACCCAGCCGGTTATGGGCTACCTAATTGGGTCACATTATGTGGCGCTATCGTTAGTGGCTGAACCCGGATCGTTCTGCCGACTGCACACGTGGGTTCGTGGAGAGGTCATCGCAGGCAGCCCGCAGATCGTTGACCAGCGAGTCGGCGAGATCAAGGGTGAACCCTTCGCGGACCACGATCCGCAGCACGGCGACGTCGGTTGCGTTGTCCGGCATCGTGTATGCCGGGACCTGCCAGCCGTTGTAGCGCAGCTGGTCGGAGATGTCGTAGACGGTGTACGGCACATCCTCCGTGATCTCGAATGTGAGGACGGGGATCGCCGTTCCGTCGCTGATCACTGAGAATGGTCCGATGTCGGCAATGCGGGACGAGATCGACAGCGCGGTCTGCTGGAGTGCTTTCATCACTTTCGTGTAGCCAGACCGGCCAAGTCGCACGAAGTTGTAATACTGGCCGACGATCTGATTCCCTGGTCGAGAGAAGTTCAGAGTGAACGTCGGCATGTCGCCGCCGAGATAGTTCACATGGAAGATCAACTCCTCGGGGAGGTCGGCTTCGCTCTGCCACACGACGAACCCGATTCCCGGATACACGAGCCCGTACTTGTGGCCCGACACGTTGATGGAGCGCACGTTGGGTAGCCGGAAGTCCCACTCCATGTCGGGTTGGAGGAACGGAGCAACGAATCCGCCAGACGCTGCGTCGATGTGCAGAGGCACCTGGAGGCCGGTCGCGTCGTTGTTGGCGACGACGGCGTCATGGATCTCTTTGATCGGTTCGTATTCGCCCGTATATGTGGTTCCAAGGATGGCAACCACGCCAATCGTGTTCTCGTCCATGCGCGCCAGTACTTCGTCTGGAGTTATGACGTAGCGGCCGCGTTCGACAGGTACGTAACGAGGCTCTACGTCCCAATAGCGGCAGAACTTCTCCCACACCACCTGCACGTTGGAGCCGAGAATAAGGTTCGGTTTCGAACCATCCTGACCGGCAGCCTCGCGTCGCTTGCGCCACTGCCACTTCATCGCCAAACCGCCAAGCATCACGGCCTCCGAAGAACCCGTCGTCGACACGCCGATGGCATCGCCTTCTGCGGGCGCATGGAACAGGTCGGCGACGATGTTGACACAGCGGGTCTCGATCTCCGCAGTCATCGGATACTCGTCCTTGTCGATCATGTTCTTGTCGAAGGCTTCGGCCATCAGCTTTTCGGCCTGAGGTTCCATCCATGTCGTGACGAAGGTCGCCATATTGAGACGCGCATTGCCGTCGAGCATGAGCTCATCGTGGATCAACCGCTCTGCGACATCGGGGAGCGTACCGTGATCAGGAAGTCGATACTTCGGCATCGGACCAAGGTCCATTCGGTGTGTGTAGGCCGGGGCCAGCAACTCGTCCACGATCTCACTGTTCGACATCTTCTTTATCACCATCGGCGATCCGCCTCTCTGCTCGGCTACTGCGGTGCAGTTCAGTATGGTAGACCGATGCACATTCCTCCAAGCTGGACCGTTGTCGAACGGCATCGTATTGGGCCGTTTACGACGTCAATGGTGCTCCGCCGACCCGACGGCGCGGAGGTCGAATGGTCGGCCTGGCATCATCGCAAGGGTTTGGGTCTCATCGATCGAACCACCGCGGGTGGCCGGGCTCGGCTCAAATGGTGGATGCCACAACGGCGTGGCTGGTGGATCGCCACCCTGTTCATGGTCGGCTCGGCATGCTTTGCTGTCGGTTCTTTCCCTCCCACCGCTTCAGCGTTGGGGAATGCCGCAGGTTCGGTGTTCTTCGTAGGGTCGATCTTCTTCACGAGCGCGGCCTACCTGCAGTACTACGAAGCGACGAACCAGGGGAGCCACGTCGAGGGCCACGGTCGCACGAGACGGCTCATCGGGATCCAGACACAGTCCATCGGCTGGTGGGCGACGGCGATCCAACTGATCGGCACGCTTTGGTTCAACGTCAGCACCTTCAACGCCCTGCGCGATCTGGCGACGCGTCAAGAGGAAGCGTTGGTGTGGGCACCGGACGCGTTCGGATCCATCTGTTTCCTCGTCGCCAGCGGCCTCGCACTCACCGAAATCTGCAACAAGCTGTGGTGTTGGAAACCGCAGCTACTCGTCTGGAGGATCGGAGCCATCAACATGATCGGCTCCATCGCATTCGGCATCTCAGCCGTAGGAGCGTTCATCGTTCCAGAGACCGGAGAACTCAACAACGCAGCGGTCGCCAACTCCTTCACATTCGTCGGCGCCGTCATGTTCCTCATCGGGGCAGCCCTGCTCATTCCCGCAACTTCCGCGATTTCCGACCAAACATCAACAACCTAGCGAGGATGCCACCCGACAGGCCTAGACGACACCAACCGTGCCCTGATTGTCTCAGGCGGACGACCCAACGCCCTCGCTATAGACCGCTGAGAATCGCCAGCCTCGAATCGATCCCACAACTCCTCACGTTCAACAACAGACAACCGTTCCATGACACACCTCCAGAGACAAGTCTCGTCCAAGGTGTTGCAACGATCACTTGAATTCACAGCCGTTATGCGTGCGCTGTTGCTAGGTCTTGGTGATGTGGACGGTGTGTGGAACGGGGTTGTTCATCGCCCAGATGGCCGGGCATCGCTCGTCGGTCAGTTGCTTGATCCGCGCAAGCTCCTCCTCAGACGCTGATGTCTCCACTACGAGATCAAACTTGAATTCGCTCATTGGTGGCACATCTGCCAGACCGAGGGCTGGCAGGAAGTTCACATCGAGACTGAGGGAGATAGTCATCGAGTCGATTGGTACGGCTTCGAGCGCGGCCTGTGTGGCGAAGGTTGCGCCGTAGCAGCACATTGCACCGTAGAAGCAGTAGGCCAATGGAGCGGGCGCTCGCCCCTGACCTCCCAGAAACTCCGGAAAGTCGGCATTGAACGACACCGAACCCGAAGGAAACTCGACCTCGCCTGAGAACTGCACGTCATCAGAGTCCACGTTCCAGCGACCCTCAAGATGCACCTCCATCAGCGCTGCGTTCCCGTCGGCAGACGCCCGATCCTTCGTCGCGTTGACCGCTTCGACATCTACGTTGTGCATGCCACAATCCTTTCGCTCCTTGCTAATACCGCGAGATCAGGCTACCAGAGCGAACTGGCCAGCAATGTTGAACCGTCGAAACGCGTGACCACGCTTCAGACACTCCCCAATATCGGCACATATGGGCCGCCGATCAGGCCACCGAATGGGGATAGTGCGCTACCCGTCACCGAGCGCAATCGTCAGATATGCCTCGGCGAATCGTGCCCGGTCTGCGAACAACTTGATGAGCCAGGATCAGCACCGTAACGAGCGAGTGGCGAATGCGCATTACCGTCTCCGCTCACCGCTCGGCCTGTCACTCGCTCGCACAACCACGTAGTGCATCGCTACGGCGACGCCGACTGCGACGGCAGCACCAAGGGCGACGCCTGCGACGACATCCGAGAGCCAGTGGCCCAAGATCAGAGCCAAGATACTGAACCGCGACGGCCACACCTGCCAGTCAAGTGCTCTGCCGACCTGAGCTACAGCCCCGTGACAACCGAAGTCGATCGAAGCTCAATGACTGTCGGGTCATCTCCTTGCGAACCCTGCTCCGTGAATCCGACTTCTCTGACCTGAGGTGTCTCCGCGGAAAAATTGTTGGACGAGTTGTAGGTTGACCGTCGATTTCGTCGCCTGCGAAGTGCCCCGCGGCACGGCCGTGCCTAACTCCGGATATGCGAAGTTCGGGTTGGGTGCAGCGGGCGCTGTCTAGCTACGGTGTGGGCGTTCCGAGGGCACGTCAGTTGTGTCGTGGTCTCCGCCGCCGCCTGACGAATCGTTTATGACGTCGTAGGTCTGGGCGTAGTTAGAGGTGAAGGAAACCAGGAGTGCTGCTGTGGGTAGAGCGAGGAATGCCCCGACGGGACCGGCGAGACTGCCGCCCGCGAGGGCGGAAGCGAATGCCAATCCTCCGCTGAGGTTCATTGTTTCGGCGCTGATGCTGGGACTGAGCCATATGTTCTCAATCATCTGGTACACCAACACGTAGCCGAGCACGATCAGAGCGGCGACAAGTCCTTCGACGGCCAGTGTGACCAGTAGTGGGATCGCGGCACCCAGGTAGGTTCCGATGACCGGGATGAATACGGACACGAATCCGCCGAAAACCGCCAGCGGAAGCGCGAGGGTAACTGGCAGCCCGACAAGGACCATTACGGCGAGGAACCCCACGGCGTTGATGATCATCAGCAATGTCCTGGAGTAGAAGTAGCCGCCGGTTTGGACGATGGCTTCGTTGAACGTCCAGAGGATCCGTTCCTGCGTGCGCGGGTTGAACCAGCTGAGCACAACACGGACGATCCGGTCGCTGTCGACGGTGAAGTAGAACGTGAACATCGCGATTGTGGCCAGGCTGAACAGGAGTGTCGCTCCCGTTGACGCGATACCTGTAATCGCCCCGAAGGCGTCTTCGGCCCAGCCGCCGACGAAACTGTCCACGCCTGACGCTGCGTCGGCTCCTGCCTGCTGCTCAATCAGTACGACGCCGAAGGTGTCGCTGGACCACACGTTGATCGCCACAACCCAGTCGGGCCCCTGATTACCTATCTGATCAGCGAGTTCAACAATCGCTGGGATGAGTACGAGAACCATGACCACCAAGAAGCCGATCCCGGCCAGGTAGATGACAGCGACCGAGCGCCCTCGCTCCCAGCCCCTCTTGTGATGCAGCCATCTGACGGCAGGTTCAAGCGCAAGACTGAAGAACACCGAGATGACGATGATCGCCACAAGGCTTCGCATCAGAAACAGCGCGAATACTAAAGCTGCTGCCGCCAGAACCACGATGACCACCCGCCAGATCGATACCCAAGGAATGACATCGCTACCTGTGCTCAGGCTTCCGTCGGAGCCCGATTCGTGGTCAGTCGTCATCCCCGAGACCCGTTTTAGCGACTGAGGTCGTCACTCATCGCGCCTCCTCGATGGCGCCCCGTAGCGACTCGACAGCTTCCGTTAGCTCATCGTTGACAGCTGCCCAGTTCTCTTCGGCGGCGTCCTGTGCTGCTGCGAGCTTGACCCTCGCCTG
>SMXV01000045.1 GCA_004356175.1 Acidobacteriota bacterium | reverse complement strand
TCGAGTAAGGATTTCAATAAAGACCTAAACCAGGTGTCTAGTCATTCCGATGCTGAAGAAGAACGTGGCGTTGAGATTGTCAAGACCAAACGGTTCCTGATGAAACCAATGACCGCTGAGGAAGCTGCTTTGCAGATGGATATGCTCGGTCACGAGTTCTTCTTCTTCCTCAATGCGGAAACTGACGAACACTGTGTTGTGTATCGCCGGCGCGACGGAAACGTAGGACTGATCGAGCCGGAGTGAGCAAGAGCTGATATGAAGAGATTGCTGGTTGTAGACGATGTTCACCTGTTCAGGGCCGGTCTGACCGCAGCCCTGACCGGTGCCGGATATGATGTGATTGGCGAAGCCGCCGATGGCGAGACGGCCGTTGCGATCGCCGAATCGGAACTTCCCGACATTGTGCTTCTCGACATTCTGATGCCCGGCATGTCCGGCGTTGATGTTGTAGCCAAGATCAGAGCCGTCTCCCCAGCTTCTGCTGTCGTACTTCTTACCGGTTCAGAGTCGGCCGAGGACCTCATTGCTGCGATTCGCGGGGGCGCGCGCGGGTACATTGTGAAGGACATGCCGTTCGACGAGTTGGTTTCGTCAATCGACAACATCGCAAACGGAGGTGCCGCACTATCTCCATCGATGGCAGGAAAACTCTTCGACATTGCCAAGGAGCTGCTCCTACATCAGGAACTGCTCAGATCCCGAAAGCCAACACTCACAGGCCGCGAAATCGAGGTCCTTGGACTCGTTGCTGATGGAATGACGTCGCGCCAAATTGGCGACCTGCTTTTCATATCGGAGAACACGGTCAAGAACCACATCCGCAATATCTTGGACAAACTTGGTCTGCACTCGCGCAATGAGGCAGTGTTGTATGCGATCAGGGAGAACTTGATCACGCTGCCGTGACGGAAGACGTCAGATGTCAGATTTGAGATCTCAGACGTCAGACAGGCCACCGCGTCATCTGTTGTCTTCCGGCTGAGAACTGATAGCTCTTTCTCTATTGCGGTCGAGAAACTTCTCAGTCTCCATAGAATTGATTGCGATGTCTGTTTTTAGTAAAGCGCTCCGTGTGGGCGAGGGGAAACGTCTCAAAGAACTCGAGCTGGTGGCCGAGGAAGTCAATGCGATTGAGTCCGAGGTTCAGGAACTCTCTGATGAGGAACTCGCTGCACGAACGCCGTGGTTCAGAGAGAGGCTCGCAGATGGCGAGACGCTCGATGACATTGAGTTCGAGGCGTACGCCACCGTTCGGGAGGCCGCAATTCGTGTACTTGGGCAGCGTCACTACGATGTGCAGGTCGTTGGTGCCGCCGCAATGCACAGAGGCATGATTGCTGAGATGAAGACCGGTGAGGGAAAAACGTTGGCAGGCACCATGCCTGCGTATCTCAACGCCCTCTTGGGTGGCGGCGTTCACATTGTCACCACCAACGACTATCTCGCCAGTCGAGATGCCGCCTGGATGGGCAACATCCATCGTTTTCTCGGACTTGAGGTCGGTCTGATTCAGGCGTGGATGACGCCTGAGGAGCGCCGACCTGCGTATGAGGCAGACATCACGTACGGAACAAACAATGAGTTCGGCTTCGATTATCTGCGCGACAACATGACCATGGTCCCCGAGCACATGGTTCAGAAGGGTCATGCATTCTCAATCGTTGACGAGGTCGACTCGATTCTGATCGACGAAGCCAGAACACCTCTCATCATCTCTGGGCGCGTCGGCGAAACGGGTAAGTGGTACACCGAGTTCGCACGCATCGCGGCGCGGTTGCGCGAGGACGAGGACTACGAGGTCGACCTCAAGAAGCGACAGGTGATTACGACAGAACCTGGGGTCACTCGTGTGGAGCAGATCCTTGGTGTCGAGAACCTATACGACTTTGCAAACATCGACTTTATCCATCACCTCGATGTCGCTCTCAAGGCCAAGACGCTGTACCTGAAAGATGTCGACTACATGATTCGCGGTGGCGAGGTCATGATTGTTGACGAGTTCACCGGGCGTGCCCTTGAGGGCCGACGGTATTCCGAGGGATTGCATCAAGCCATCGAGGCGAAAGAGGGTGTGGCGATCAAGGAGGAGAACCAGACCCTTGCGACGATCACTCTTCAGAACTACTTCCGTATGTACGAGAAGCTGTCTGGCATGACGGGTACAGCCATCACGGAGGAAGGGGAGTTTGTAGAGATTTACGGCTTGCAGGTTGTTGTTGTACCGACGAACCGTCCAACGATTCGTTTCGATGCCGGCGATGTCGTGTTTGTCGACGAGGACAACAAATACGCGGCGCTCGCTGACGACATTGAAGAACGAAACGCAAACGGACAGCCGATTCTTGTAGGTACCATTTCGATCGAGAAGTCAGAACGTGTGGCTGCAACGCTTGAACGTCGTGGCATCCCGTTCGAGGTGCTCAACGCCAAGCAGCACGAACGTGAGGCTCATATTGTGGCCCAGGCTGGCAAGTCCGGCGCGATCACTGTTGCGACAAACATGGCTGGCCGTGGTGTCGACATCATGCTCGGCGGCAACCCTGCGGAACTTGCTGACACTGTGATGGCAAAGAGGGGTTTCGAAGAGGGCGACGATGGCTACGACAAGGAGTACGTGAAGGTACTCGCCGAGGCAACCGTGGAGACCGAGCTGGACAAGAAGAAGGTCATCGAAGCGGGCGGACTCTATGTGCTTGGCACGGAGCGGCACGAATCCCGGCGCATCGACAATCAGCTTCGAGGCCGTTCCGGTCGCCAGGGTGACCCTGGTGAGAGTCGTTTCTATCTGTCCCTTGAGGACGACCTGATGAGGAGATTCGCAAACGAGCGTGTCGCGTCAATCATGGCCAGGCTCAAGATTCCGCCGGACGTGCCCATTGAGGCCAAGATGGTTACCAAGTCGATCGAGCGTGCACAGAGTCAGGTCGAGTCGCAGAATTTCGAGATTCGAAAGAATGTCCTGAAGTATGACGAAGTCATGAACACTCAGCGACGAATCATCTACCAGTGGCGCAATCAGATCCTTCACGGCGAGGATACCCAGAACCTGCTGGCGGAGTGGCGCGAAGATGTGATCGACGACTCCGTTCACGAGATGACGGATGGCATCGATGCGTCAGAGTGGGACTGGGACGAGTTGCACGCCCGTCTTGTCGATCTCTATCCAAGTGAGCTGACCCGAGACAATTTCGACAACCCGGAGAAGCTTGATCCTGAGGAGTTGGTCGAGGCGTTCGTTGAAGAAGCTGCAGACGCCTATGACACACGCGAAGAGCAGATCACAGCTGACGTCATGCGCTCCCTTGAACGGACCGTTGTGCTGTCGGTTATCGACAACAAGTGGCGTGAACATCTTGCAGAGATGGACTATCTGCGATCTGGTATCGGGTTGCGGGCAATGGGCCAGCGGGACCCGCTTGTCGAGTACCAGCGGGAGGGGTTTTTCTTCTTCGAAGATCTTGTCCGCTCGACCAAATCCGATTCAATCCGATACATGTTTCACGTCGAGGTCGCGACACGAGCGGAGGGGCCAAAGGCTCAAAGCATGGTGACGTCGTCTGCCAAGGGTGACGGGACCACACAGCGTCAGGTAAGACGCGAGGGTGCCAAAATCGGTCGTAACGCTCCATGCCCTTGTGGGTCAGGCAAGAAGTACAAACGATGCCACGGTGCGCCCGGCGCGGAGCCGCTTGACCAATAGGACATAGTACAGTCGACACCATGGCCCGCTATGAACATTGGGTGGAGAGATACCCTCAAGCCTCTGGTACGAACAGGTGAATACCTTGAAGATTGTTGCGCGCGGCATCGGTGGCGGGGCGCTCGCGGGGAACGTTGTCCGTTGGGCGAACCCCATCACGAGTTCGCCTTCAGCGCCGCTTGAGACGGTCGCATTGATCGATTCCTTCGGACCGTCGCTGATGCCTCACTCGTCCACCCATCAGGGAGCTATTGCAGGTCTGTCGGTGCTGTCAGCGAGGGCGGCGATGAGCATCGTCGAGTCCGTGACCCGCACGATCGTCAACGAGGACGATCCCCTGAGTCACCGCCTCGCGATGCGAGCATTTCTTAGCGGCGTTGGCTACTCGATTGAACAGCTCCCCGTTCGTGAAGAAGAGACATTGGCGCGCTCGGGCCTAAGGGCAGCGGGTGTCCTGCTCAAAGCTGGATCGATGGGGGGGGCTATCTACGATGTTGGCGTTGCGGCGAGGACCCGGTATCCAGCATCCTCGCTCGTGCGTCCGTCCGTCGTGACCGCCGCAGGCCTCGCCGGAGTCATCGTGTGGTCGAAGAGGAGGTTGGACCATCGCAAGGCTGAAATCGAGCGATGGCCAATGCCGCAACCGAATGAGCTTGCACCTGCCCTTGCCACAGGTCTGGCTGTGGCATCCATCGGAAGGATCGGCACCAAGGCGTTTCTGGTTTCTCAGAAAGCGTGGATGGACTACTTCGGATCGACGTTCTCAAAACGCGTGTTCGGGCGAACGGTCAATGCAGGCATGTGGGCTGCCGCGATGACCAGCTTGTACAACAGCGGTGTTGGATACATAGGAAGAGGAAACGAACGTGTCGAGGGCGGCTATTCGATCGCCCCGACGCGACCAGAGCTGTCTGGAAGTCCGGGCAGTATTTCACCATTCCGCGATCTTGGTCAGCAGGGCCGTCGGTTCGTCACCGATGTGCTTACGCCCGAGTACATCAATACGAAGATGGGGGAGAAAGATGCGCAGCATCCCATCCGTGTGTTCATTGGATTCAACTCTGAGCCGTTGTACCCGTCCGGTAGGGCGGAGATGGCCTTGGAGGAATTGGAACGCACTGGCGCGTTCGAGCGAAAGTATCTGCTACTGCTCTCACCGACAGGTACTGGCTGGGTTGACCAGACGGCAGTTGAGTCCGCGGAACTCTTTGCACGCGGCGATATCGCGTCGTGCTGCATCCAGTACGGGAAGTTTCCTTCGTTCCTGAGTCTGCAGAAGGTGGCCTTGGGTCGTGCCCAGTTCAGGTTGCTGCTGTGGGGAGTCAAGCAGCGCCTCAATGGCATCCCACCGGATCGGCGGCCAAAGGTTCTCGTATTCGGAGAGAGTCTTGGCGCGTGGACTAGTTCAGACGTTGTCATGCACAACGGGATTGCAGGATTCGATCACTACGGCATCGACAAGGCCCTGTGGGCTGGTTTGCCGTGGATGGCGAAGTGGTCAAAGCAGGGAATGGGCCGCGGTTCGAGCTCGTTGGTTCCGGAGGGCACGGTTGGCGTCTTCGACACACCAGAAGCGCTCGAGAGTATGTCAGACAAGCAGCGGGCGGCACTGCGGGCCGTGATTCTCTCCCATGACAACGACCCGATTGCTGTCATGGGCCCAGATCTGATGATTCGAGAACCTGAATGGCTCAAGGGCGATCGTGGAAGAGGAGTGCCGCCGGACATGGTCTGGACACCACTCGTGACTGGCATTCAAGTGATGATCGACGCCGCCAACGCGATGGTGACTGTGCCTGGCCACTTCGGGTCATTTGGCCATGACTATCGCGCAGACATGGCACGAATGGTGCTGTACGGCCTAGGGCTGCCAACAGCGAGCGAGCGTCAGATCCGGTCCGTAGAGGGCGCGCTCGTGGAGTTGGAGTTGGACAGGGCTGAGCGCATCAAAGCAGCGAAAGAAGAGCACGCGCCCGCTCCACCGAGCCGCGTCGAAGAGGGCGAACGGATAGCGGGCGGTGTGCCTTTGGTCGGGAGCCGAACATCGGGTGCCCAGTGGTTGCGGTCACTTGCACGCAGCACAGGCGTCCCCGAGGGGGATGTTCAGTAGCTGGATGTCCCAGTCGGTGGTTTCGCTGTTTGAGATAACGTGGCGGCTGGGCTGGCGTTGTCCGGGCTGCCTTCTCGTCTGACTCAGCGTTCCTTACGCGCATCACTACGACCGAGGTTGCAGCCAGGGCAATCGCAACACTCAACGTCAGATGAAAATTGTGGTGCCTTTGTCGGCTGGAGACCAGATCTTGAGCTAGGATATTTCTTCCAGCGTAATTTATCGATCGGGGCGTCGCGAATGGCAGCAGAGTTCAAGGGAGTCGTCAACGTTGATATTCGGGACTCGGTCCCCGACTGGACTCCGTATATACAGGCGCAGGCGCCCGAGGGTGCCCCGAACGTCCTCATGATTGTGTGGGACGACGTCGGATACGCAGCTCTCGACGTCATGGGTGGTCCTATCGAAGCGCCAGCCATGCGCCGCATCGCTGAGAGTGGTCTTCGGTACTCGAACTTCCACACGACCGCTCTTTGTTCCCCGACGCGGTCCAGCCTCCTGACGGGGCGGAACGCGACAAGCAACAATATGGCGACTATTACTGAGGCTTCGTCGGGGTTTCCTGGGTTCTCCGCCCGTATACCGTTCGAAAACGGGATGATCTCAGAGGTGCTGAATGAACGTGGTTGGAACACCTACGCGTTGGGCAAGTGGCATCTCACACCAGGCGAGGAGACCGATCTGTCAAGCTGGAAGGGTCGTTGGCCACTGGGAAGAGGTTTTGAACGGTTTTATGGTTTCCTCGGCGGTGAGACGAACCAGTGGTATCCCGACCTCGTGTACGACAACCATTTTGTGGAGGCCCCGGCCACACCGGAGGAGGGCTATCACCTGTCGGCTGATCTCGCAGATCAGGCGGTGAGGTTCATTCGCGACTCCAAGTCCGTTGCACCTGACAAACCGTGGTTCATGTACTTCTGCCCAGGAGCTGGTCATGCCCCTCATCACGTCGCCAAGGAGTGGTCCGACAAATACGCTGGCACGTTCGACGAGGGGTACGAAGCTATACGAGAGACCATTTTGGCCCGTCAGAAGTCCATGGGTCTGCTCCCGGAGGACACGGCTTTGTCTCCAATCAATCCACACGGTGAACCCGATGGGATAACCGGACCCGACGGCGAGGCGTGGCCACAGCTGGACTTCGTCAGACCGTGGGACTCGCTCAGCGACGATGAGAAGAAGCTCTTCTCAAGAATGGCTGAGGTGTTTGCCGGATTCATCTCCTACACGGACTTTCAGATCGGTCGGATGCTCGACTATCTCGAAGAGTCTGGCCAGCTTGACAACACCATTGTTGTCGTTGTATCGGATAATGGCTCAAGCGGCGAGGGTGGGCCGAACGGAACATACAACGAAAATCGATTCTTCAACGGCGTTCCGGACACCATCGAAGAGAACATGAAACACATCGATCAACTCGGCGACCCAACGACGTACAACCACTACAACACTGGATGGGCCTGGGCGCTCGACACACCATTCCCTTACTGGAAGCGATTCGTCGGGTATGAGGGTGGAACAGCCGACATCTGCTTGATTTCGTGGCCCGACGGCATTGAGGCCCGCGGTGAGATTCGTCACCAGTACACCCACGCTGTCGACCTCGCGCCAACGTTGTACGACATGCTCGGCGTGACTCCTCCGTCCGTGCTCAAGGGATATACCCAGAGTCCGATTGAGGGTGAAAGCTTCGTCGAGTCATTCGACAACCCGCAGGCTCCCGAACGCAGGACGCAGTTCTACTCGATGCTTGGCCAGCGAGCCATATACCACGAGGGCTGGCTCGCCAACACTCTGCATCCACCGATATCCGGTTGGTCGAACTTCGACAAGGATGTATGGGAGTTGTATCACCTCGCTGAGGACCGGACACAATCGAACAACGTGGCTGCCGAACATCCAGAGCTGCTGGAGAAATTGAAGGGATTGTGGTTCTACAACGCAGGAAAGTACAACGGACTCCCTCTTGACGATCGGACGGCCCTTGAGATCTTTGCGACAGAGCGTCCGCAACCAAGCAAACCCCGCGACAGGTACGTGTATTACCCAAATACATCGGACATCCCTGAATCGGTCGCAGTAAATGTGCGTCGACGATCGTTCACGATCGCGGCAGGTGTTGTTGTTGAGGAAGGAGCAGAAGGCGTCCTGTTCGCCCATGGTGGTGCCGGTGGTGGACACGTCCTCTACATACAGGACGGCCACCTCCACTACATGTACAACTGGCTGGCCGAGGAACATCAGAAGATCAGCTCAGATCGGGCAGTCGAGACTGGCAAACATCTGTTCGTAGCCGAGTTCAAAAAGACTGATGACGATCCTGCAACCGGTAGCGCCGTAGGCACGTTGACGCTGTATATCGATACTAATCCTGTGGGAAGCGCCGAGATTCGTACCCAGCCGGGCTTCTTCGCCCTGGGAGGGGACGGATTGACCATCGGACGTGACTCCGCTTCGCCCGTGTCGCCCGACTATATGCCCCCTTTTGTGTTCCGCGGCGGCGAGATCGAGAGAGTGGTCGTTGACGTGAGCGGCGATGTGTATGTCGATTCCGAGAAGGAAGCCATCGCCTGGTTAATGCGAGACTGACTCGCAGTGCTCAGCTTCACAGGCTTCTGATGCGAGGACGTCTGCCGCTTCCGAAGGTGCACATCTTTGATTGAGCAGGCTTGATACGTCGTACATTGCTGGGCTGATACGGCCGAAGAAGGCGTTGTAGCCCACGCAGCGGCAGGTGAGGCCGGTTTCACCGTCGGGTGTCGTGATGAATCGGTTTCTCCGGCAGCCACCGTGGAGCGCTCCTTCAAGTTTCTCTGGATCACCAATGCTGCATTTCTTGTGTTCCACCGGCAATCTGCGCTGAAGCATCATGTGTCTCTGACTGCGATACGAGACCCGGACGGGTTGGTTGCCGCACCGGTCCGGATTGCACCCGAGAGGGTCAAGGTTGGGCCAAAGGTTCACGGCTGGTCGACTCGGAACAACTGACCCGCCTGTGTGCAGGTGGCAACGCGCGCCAAGGATGTTGGTGGCAACGGACTCGGACCCCGCTCCCTCCGAGCCTCGGTCGCGGATTGCTCAATCGAGTGTGTTGGCGACGCGGGAGTGTCTGGGCCGTCGACTGCAGAGACAGGTTTCGTTGACTCACTTGCGGGTGCGTCGCCTCAGTCAGTCGAACGCACGGTTGACCAGCATAAGAAATGTCGAATGTCTTCCGTGGTCTGTTGTGGCAATGTTGGTGTCAAACCACGAGGCGGTAGAAGCGCCACATTTCGGCTTCGATCGGCATGATCTCGATGTGTGAGAACCCGGCCTCTTGCGCGTAGCGGCGCAAGACGTCGGGGCGCATAACAGTCCCAGTGCCAACGCTGTCTGCGTGCGCCAAGCCGTCTGGCAGACAGATGAGGTTTGAGAAGCCATACATGAGGCGCTCGATCTCGTCACCATCGGGATGGAACGTGTCTGAGACCTTTTCGTCCATGACAATCACCATGCCGTCGTCCGCCGCGATGCGTCGCATTGTCCTCAGCGTTGACACGGGATCTGGCAGGTCATGGATGCACTCGAAGGCAGTCACTATGTCGTAGTTGCCAGACACGGACGGATCGCCTGCGTCGATCGCGTGAAATGAGACTCGATCGCTCACGCCACCTTCGGCGGCATGAATGCGTGCTTTGGCAATCGATGGCTCGTCAAGATCGTACCCGTCAACAACGATCGACGGGTAGCCAGTCGCCAGAGCGATGGACGACCAACCAAATCCACACCCAATGTCAGCGACCCTCGCCTCACTGTCGAGCCGGCGCCGAATTTCTGGCACGCCACCGAACCATTCAGCCGCGAGCAGGTTCATGTACGACGGACGGTTCATATCAGCCTGCGATTCGCGCATGTCGTCGCCGAACGCATCCCAGGACACACCCCCGCCGCTGCGGTGGGCATCGACGATGTCAGGCAACTTCATGCCAGCTGCTGCGAGCATCCGCGCAAGTGGAGCGAGATACGACATGCTCAGCCGGTTGGTGAACACATCTGTGTATTGCGTCGGTAGGGTGAATTTCCTCGTCATGGCGTCATCGCTTGTTCCGGCAACTGTAAGGAAGCCTGACACGGCCTGCTGTTCGAGCCACTCCCGCGTGTACCGCTCTTCCGTTCCGGCGCGCAGTGCGAGCTCGGTGGACGTCAGTGGCTCCTCGCTGGCGAGCAGCTCGTAGTACGAGAGACGGTCGCCGATGTATATGGTGAATAGATCCAAAGTTCCAAGCGCCGCTTCGAACACCCTCGCGGCTAATTCTTCCTCGCTGCGATCTGCTTCGTGGTCGATTGTCGTTTGCAGCTCCTCGATGGTCGGTCGCGACAGTAGCACAGTCTTCTTTTCCCGGATGTACTTGAGGATCTCGTCTGTTTCATCGTTTCGACGCTTCGACAGATCAACCCTGATTGAGTGGACTTGCCGGGATGAGCGATGAGAAGTCGAGTGTTTCCAGCAGTTCGGCGAGCGCAGCGGCCTCTCCGGCTATGTCTGATATGGGAATTTCGGGTTTCACGGCTCGCCTTGGGCGGATGTCCACCCGTGTTCGTCAACCGCGGGGGCATGCGCAACATCGGTATCCTGCGCGCATGGAACCTGCCGAGCTACGAGATGCTGTTGTTGAGATTCGTTCGCGCCTTACCGACGCGAGGGGGTTCCTCGATATTGAGGGCAAGGAGAAGGAGCTCATAGAGCTTCAGAAGCAGGCGTCTGATCCCGAATTGTGGAACGACCCGAACAACGCGCGGGCGGTGACGTCAAGGCTTGCTCGCCATGAGGGCACGATCAAGCTCGTGACCGATCTCAGTGAGGCCACGGAGGATCTCGACGTGCTTCTCGAGCTTGCGCTTGACGAAGGAGACGCCGGGTCCCTGGCCGAGGTCGCCGAAGAGATTGGTACATTGCGGGCACAGCTCTCGGTGCTTGAACGCGAGTCGCTCTTCTTCGGTGAATACGACGACAACCCCGCGATTCTCTCCATCAACGCGGGTGCTGGCGGCGTCGATGCTCAGGATTGGGCCGAAATGCTACTTCGCATGTACACGCGGTACCTCGAACGTTCCTCGTTCACCTTTGAGGTCGACGAGTACCAGGAGGGTGAAGAGGCTGGCATCAAGTCAGTCACACTGACCATCACCGGAGACAACGCATACGGCACCTTCGAGTCTGAGCGCGGAACCCATCGCCTCGTCCGAATCAGCCCGTTCGATTCGGCTGCCCGTCGCCACACGGCCTTTGCCGGTGTCGACGTCATCCCACAGGTTGAGGTTGAGGAAATCGAGATCGACAATGAGGATTTGCGCATCGACACCTATCGGGCATCAGGTGCCGGCGGTCAGCACATCAACAAGACGGACTCCGCGGTCCGAATCACCCACCTGCCAACTGGCATTGTTGTGTCGTGCCAGGCTGAGCGGTCCCAGATGCAAAACAAGATGCGAGCAATGCAGCTCCTCGCCGCCCGGCTGGCGGAGAAGGCCCGCAACGACCAAGCCGCCGAGGTCGCTGCGATTAGAGGCGAACAACACGAGGCCGGCTGGGGCAGACAAATTCGCAGCTACGTCATGCAGCCCTATCAGATGGTCAAGGACCTGCGCACTCACTATGAGGTAGGAAACATTCAGGGAGTGCTGGACGGTGACATTGACGGTCTTGTCGATTCGTACCTTGCATGGCGGCGCTCCGAACTCTACGAGGCATAGGGGCATGGCCGAGGTGAAAGCCTCGCCTTAACGGAAACGCGGGTTATCCTCGCCTTCGGCTGCACAATGGGCCACAAAACAGCCACTACTGGGTTCGCTTTATGATCAAACTCGAAAACGTTACAAAGGTATATCCCGGCGGCACTGTCGCGGTCAAAGATGTCAATTTTGAGGTCGCAAAGGGCGAGTTTGTCTTTCTCGTTGGGGCGTCCGGTTCGGGAAAGTCCACCCTTATTCGCCTGATGATGCGTGAGGAACCGCCGACGAACGGCGAGATCTGGATCGCAGGCAAACACGTAACAGCGATGCCGTCGTCCAAGATTCCGTACCTGCGACGCTCCATCGGAACCGTGTTTCAGGACTTCAAACTGCTGCCGACAAAGACCGCGTACGAAAATGTGGCTTTCGCTATGGAGGTAACGGGTAAGAACCGTTCCGTGATTCGTAACCAGGTGCCTCAGGTCCTCAAACTCGTCGGTCTTTCGGACAAAGCTGAACGGTTGCCGCGTCAGCTCTCAGGCGGTGAGCAGCAACGCGTGGCGGTGGCCCGAGCATTTGTAAACCGGCCACTGATCCTGCTTGCAGACGAGCCGACGGGAAACCTTGACCCTGCGACATCGGTTGGCATCATGCGAATTCTCGACCGCATCAATCGCACAGGCACAACTGTCGTGATGGCCACACACGACCACGCAATCGTCGACGCAATGCAGCGCAGAGTTGTCGAGCTTGACCGCGGCAGAATCTCTCGAGACGAGTCGCGGGGCATCTATGAGTCGCGGCCCGTTGGGACCGCTGCCACCGAAGAGGTTGACCTGTCAGAGGAGCCGGCGGCGGAACAGGAACCGGAGTCGGTCGATGCTTCTAACAGCTCATCTGACGATTCATCTGATAGTCCAGAGGACATCGAATGACCAACTTGAAGTACATGATCAAGGAGGCCTTCAACAACCTCGGACGAAACGCGCTCGTCGTTCTTGGTGCGATTCTTGCGGTGTTCATATCGTTGACGTTGACGTTTGGAACCCTCATCTTTGGCGAAATCGTTCGCGTCAACACCCTTCAGTGGGCAGAGGACGTACGGGTTATCGCATTCCTCCAGGATGACCTCGCAGTTGAGGAGACCGCGGTGCTTCAGAACGAGGTCGCGTCGTGGACCGAGGTCGCTGATGTGTCCTACATTTCGAAATCTGATGCATACGACGAGGCAGTCATCCTCTTTGCCGATGACGACTCAATGCTCAGCGTGCTCGTCGACAATCCCGATCTGTTGCCCGCAAGCTTGCGTGTCCAGCCGGTGGATCCCGCTGACTACGAGGTCATCGTGATACGTCTCTCTTCAACGCCTGGAGTGAGCGAGGTGAAGTCAGCCGGTGAGGCAATTGACGCGATGATCGCGTTGCGTGACGGGTTACGCATCATGTTCTGGCTGCTGGCTGTCGCCCTGGGAGTTGCCGCGATTGCTTTGATCGCCAACACCATCCACATGGCGATCTATGCTCGTCGCGAGGAAATTGAGATAATGCAACTTGTCGGCGCAAGCAATTGGTTCGTACGAACGCCCTTCCTCATCGAGGGAGCCTTGGAGGGGCTTATTGGTGGCGCGCTTGCCGTCACGTTCATTGTCCTTGCACAGCAAATGGCTGTGGATCGACTCTCCCAACTTCCTGAATGGATCAATCTTTCGATCCAGAACGATTTCATCCTTCGGCAGGGCGCGCTGGTTCTGCTGTTCGGTGTCGTTGCCGGCCTCGTCGGTAGCTCGCTGAGCCTTGCAGTCCATCGCACTCTGCGCTCGTGATACGTCGCGTCCTGTTTCCCGCGCTCGTTTTCTCCCTGATCTGGTTCTCGATCGCGCCGGCGGCTGGTGAGAGCCTCAAAAATGAACTCGATGAGATACGCCAATCGGTTCTTGCAATCTCGGCACAGATTGACGACGCGTCCGCCGAGCGGTCTGTCCTTGCGCAGGAGCTGGTGGGCGCGCAGGAGCGCCTTGATACGGTCGAGATTGCCGTGGCGGCTGCAACATCGCGCCTTGATCGTTCGACAAGGGTGCACTCGGAGAGGTCCTCTGCACTCGAGGCTGTGAGGGTGGAACTTGCGCGGCAGCTTGTTGGACTCTCTGCAATCCGCGCCGACAGAGATGAGGCTCTCGACGACGCAAAGGCATCACTTCTCTCTGCGTACACAGGGGGAGAGGTGTCACAACCCGAGATCGCGTTCTCCGCTACAGCAGTGGCAGATGTAGCTGTCGGTGTTGCCTACCTCGATGTTCTTGCCGACTTCCGCAGCGGCGCAGCTGATCGGTATGCAGCGATCGTCGCCGTCCAGGAGGTTGCCGAAGCCAAAGTCAAGACGGTTGAGGGTGCAATTCTCGGCGAAATCGAGGCACTAGAAGCGGCCGCTGAGGTCCTCAGATCTGACGCAGCAGATCTCGAGGACAAACGCGCAAAACTTGTCGCCGACTACGAAGCGCAGGTCATTCTTCTGTCTGACATCAGGGAGCGGATTGCGGAGTTCGAGGGAGAACTGACCGGCCTTGAGCGCGAAGAGGCCGCAATCAGAGCGAAGATTCGTGCTGCTGCCCAGCCGGACGGACGCAAACCAGGCCAGTTGTTGCGTCCGGTCCCCGGAGCAATCGAGTCCGGATTTGGGCAGAGGGTTCACCCAATCTACGGCACCGTCAAGATGCACAACGGGATTGATTTCCACGGCTCGATGGGCGATCGAATCATCGCGGCGGGTGGCGGCACTGTGATTCTCGCTGGTTCAAAAGCTGGCTACGGGTTGACCGTCATGATTGATCATGGAGGGGGAATGGTGACGCTCTACGCCCATCAGTCGAGACTTGGTGTGTCCGTTGGCGACAAGGTCGCTGTAGGTTCGACAATCGGGTATGTCGGGTCGACAGGCTTGTCGACAGGTCCTCATCTGCATTTCGAGGTACGGATTTCTGGGGTCCCGGTTGACCCCCGAAGTTACATCTAGGTGCTGAGGTAGCCTCGCGGCCATGGCAGGTCACAAGGTCGTAGCTACGAATCGCAAGGCACGGTACAACTATGAGATTCTCGACACGTTCGAGGCTGGAGTTGTTCTGCTCGGGTCAGAGGTGAAGTCGCTGCGTGCTGCACAGGTGCAGCTCAAGGATGCGTACGCAACCATCCGCGACGGCGAGATCTGGCTTGAGAACGCCCACATCGCGCCATACATATTTGCTGAAGGCGGCGGACACGAACCGGAGCGCCCCCGCAAACTGTTGTTGCATCGGCGTGAGATTGACCGTCTCTTTGGGCGGATGCGGGAAGAGGGCTTGACACTTGTCCCGTTGCAGATCTACTTCAAGAACGGTATTGCCAAGATCGAGCTCGGTCTCGGTAAAGGTAAGAAGACCCATGACAAACGTCGAGACATCGTCAAGAAGCAGCAGAAACGCGAGATGGAACGAGCCAAGTCCCTGCGGCGCTGACGCTTCTGCTGCGTGGCTGTTTCGTGCGCCGTATTGGATTCGCAGGGTACGATACAGGGGTGGACGTGTTCCTTACGTCTCCGCATATGCGGGGGTGACATGGTTTCGACCGTGAGAGTTGAGGCGCCGGAAGCGAGCCGAGGTCACCGGAGTCCTCGTTAAAGAGCCGGTACACATATAAGTGCAAACGAAAGTTACGCACTGGCAGCGTAGATAAACGCTCCTGTTCTTCCGGAGGGTGCCCACCTCGCCGGGTCAGAGCAACGCAATGTGGGACGCCCCCGCCGGGATTTCGGGACCGGTGGGGTAAGACAATCCCGGATAGGGCATGAGGGTGCTTGCTAACAGAGTCCTCGTGTTCCGAAATATCGCTGTTGGCTGCGCTCGGAGATGCCGACGCCAACGCCTCGTGGGACGGGGGTTCGATTCCCCCCACCTCCACCAGAAGGGGCTCCTTGGAGCCCCTTCGTCGCGCCCGGGGGTGGAATGGTGCCACTTCGGAGCTTTCGAATCGTAGAGTGGTGAAGCGGAGCGAATCCGCGGCCCAGCTCTACAATCCGGATTCAGTTTCGACTTGCACCCACTCGAACTGCGCCGTCGTAATGCCGAAACGCATCCCGAGCAGTAGTCCTGATCGGAACAGGCATGAGTCGCTTTCCAGGGCGACAAACTGGAGACTGCCGCTCGGCATTACATGAATCTCGTAGCTGCCGCCGTTGTCGGGCGAAGGGCATCCGAAACGTTGACGGCTGTTGACGATGAGCAGCCTCGTCCCCTCGAATGTTGCTGCGAGTATCAGCATCGGTCGATCCGCCAACATGCC
>SMXV01000044.1 GCA_004356175.1 Acidobacteriota bacterium | reverse complement strand
TGCCGACGATGGTACGTCGGCTCGTCGAGTCACATTCCGCTGAGTTGGCGCTGCTTCGATTCGTCCTCGTGGGCGGAGCGGGACTCAGAAAAAGTCTTGCGGAGACTGCCGCGATTCTCGACATCAATCTCGTTCCAACATATGGAATGACAGAGACCGGATCCCAGGTGACGACGGCCTCGGTCGATCCATCAAAACGAGTTGCAGGATCAAGCGGTACGCCCCTTGACGGCATGACAATCGAGATTCTCGAATCAGGAGCTATCACGGTGGCTGGTCCAGCGGTGTTCTCAGGATATCTCGGCGAGCAGCTGAGAGAAGGCATGTTCGTAACTGGCGACTATGGGCATCTTGATCCGTCCGGCAGACTTTTCATATCGGGCAGAGCGGATGACGTGATCGTGTCGGGTGGCGAGAATGTGTCTTTGGTACGGGTTGCTGAGCTGATATCGAGCATTGAGGGAGTTGACGACGTGTGCGTTGTCGGTTTGCACGACGACGAGTGGGGCATGATTCCAGGCGCTATGGTCATTTCGACATGTGAGCACTCGACAGTTGCAGAGATGATTCGCGGAGTCACATCGAACTCGCAGAGACCAAGAAACCTTGTCGTGCGGACGGACATCCCTATGTTGCCGAATGGGAAACACGATCGTGCAGCAGTCAGGTCAGCGCTCGTCGCGGGGCAGTCGACGGTTTAGCCGGCTGCTACGCGAGAGATTCCAACAGTCACCGGAAGATGACCAGCCCCGATGTCGGGTCCCGTCGTAATCGACGACGGTGTGATCTCGGGGGTCATCAAAACGATATCGATCGGTATACCGATCCACTTTCCGATGATTGGAACGTCGAATATTGACCACGTCGGCAGGTACCCATATCCCTCCGTGGCATCTCTGAGTTCGTGCTGCTCGCGCAATGCCGTCATGCCGCTTGTCCACCTGGTTGCTCCAAGGCTGCCGATTACGGCAACAGGATTCTCCGCTGATGCAACGGCTTGTGACACGGCATCCAGCCGAGCACGAAGTTTGTCAGCGTTCTGTGGATTGGAGCCAATAGGTCCCCAGGCCGTGACGATGTCGGTCACCCCACCAGCGGAGCCGACGGAGATGCGATAGACAGGTTCGGCGAAACCCTGCGAGTGGAACACCTCGACGGGCCACGACTGCAGGCCGAGAACCACGACGCCAAGGCGGTCCTGAGCCAATGGAGCCGAAATAATCACGTAATGGGAGTCGCTCTGGGTCAGGCTTCTCATCCGATTTACGGATGTGCCTGACACGATCAGCACATCTGCGCCAGAGTCGCTCAGCCAGCGGCTGACAACTCCCGTGTCGTCAACCGTTGGAAAGAGATCGATTTGAACAATACTGATTGACGACTGACCGCCTGGTTCTGGCTGATCACCCAACCAGGCAGGAGCAATGAGCCATGCGTTGATAACTGCCGCAACGATGAAGGCCACCGAAGCGAATCCCCGTGACATGACGGCGTAGAGGATTGCTGCAGCGACCAGTAGCCAGAACATCTGCCACCGAAAATTTGCTGCGTAGTCGAATAGCCACCACAAGTTGCCGAAAAGTGCTCCAACAGTAAAGACCGCGGCGACAGTCCCAGCGACCGATATCCCAATTATTGCGGCAGTTCGGAGGGCGTTGACGACGCCGGTTTCGGTGTTACTGATCACGAACCGAAAGCGTACATGAATCCGTCGCGAGACCCCACATATATGATTCCGTTCCATATCGCAGGCGTTGACTCGATACATCCGCTGCTTGCCGGCGACATTGTCCACATCTCGACCGGATTCCGGGGATCTGTTAGGTCATATGCGCGGATGCCAGAGTCCTCTGAGAAGCAATTTACCGCAATGACAAGGGTGTCGTCGACGATTACTGGCGACGACCATGCGTTCACGCCCACCGTGTCCTTCCACACGACCTCACCTGTGTCCGTGTCAACTGCAAGCAGGTCGCCAGCATCTGTCGCGACAAAGATCACGCCATCCCTGTGGAGCGCAGGTGTTGCCCATGCGCCGGTATCCTGGCCTCGTGCGGCAGGAATGTCGACCTGCCAGACGATGGGTGCGACGCTTGTGAGTGGGTCACCGACCTCGATCGAGGTATCGAGCTTGACCAGCTGGCCGACCTCGCGCACCCGTCGAGCCGAGGTGTTGTTTCGTTTCTCATGGTCGGCGTGTGCAACAACGTATATGAATCCCTCGGCATCGATCGAAATCGTCGCGTCGGTGTCGTCACCTATCCAGAAGTCGAAGAACGTCTCCGCGTTGCCATTTTCGATATCCGACAGGTCAATGCCTCGAATTCGTCCGGCGCTGTTGGCGAAATACGCCTTCTGTCCGAATATCGCTGTTGAGTTCTCCACGGATTGGTCTCGTCCGAGAAGTTCGAGAAGTTCTTCAGACCACGCTTTTGTCTGGTAGACGACCCTCGGGTCGACAGTCACGTTGCCGTCCTCGTCGTACCCGCGGTTCAATTTGATGGCGAACCACCACGAGTTCTCCCCGCCCTGGTACAGCATGTCGTCGACGATCACTGGGTTGGAGTCCCAGTCGTCGTTCCACATCCCCTCGACTGACTTTGCGTGCAACGACCAGACCTCCTTGACCTCGTCTCCGTCAATGGCAAGAATTCGGAATCGCGGATCGCGCGAGCCCGCGTAGACGAGTGGAAAACCGTCTGGGTCGAGCGTGACGCTGCCCTTGATGATGTCCCCCATGTCGTAGGGAGCTCGTAGGTCAGTGCCCGTGTCTGCGTCAACAAAGTGAATCTTTTTGTCGTATGCCCCAAAAATCAGCTCAGTCTTACCGTCCGCACGTTCGTAGACCACTGGCTGGCCGGTCCATCCTGTGCCTGACCACGTCTTCGGTTGGCTACCAACCGGCGACGAGCCGGTCATGGCGTGTTCCGGATACCTCCAAAGGACACGAGGCGTTGTCCTCGGAACAGGGCCAGTGCCGAAGAATGTGCGTGTCGGGTTTCCGCGGAACATTGTAAGTCCGACAACCGAGCCCCACGGTTCGAAAACCGTCTCTGGCGTTACGACGCCGAGCGGTCTTTCCGGTACCGTCGTTGTGGTCGTCTCGGGTGGCAGTGTTGCCGGCGGTAGTCCCCCTGGCTGTGTGGTTACCGTCGTCAATGTCTCGAGTGTCGTGACCGGTGCCGTATCGCCGACAGACACGATGTTCTGTCCGCCAGCGACACATGCGCTCACGAGCAGACCGAGGGAAATTGCTGTGAAGGCTAGCTTTCGCACACACGCGATTGTACGCAAGGAACTTCGGTAGTCCGTTCACACAGGGCATCGTGCGGTGCGTCTGCATCCGTGGCTTCGGCGTCCGTTGGCGTTGAAATCGAAGGCGACCGTAAGCGAAAATTTCGCTGCATGCGTCTACCATGTATAGACCGCGCACGTAGGTGATGGCAGTTGATCCGGAGCTTCGTAGGTAGTAGGAAATGATGATCGATGTTCTCGCAGAAACCTTTTCGTTCGCTGTTGGCATAGCTATCAGTCCTATACCGATTTCCGCTGTGATTGTCATGTTGTTTACCCCGAGGGCAAAGACCAATGGGCCAGCCTTTCTCGTGGGCTGGGTCGTCGGTCTGCTGCTGGTCGGGTCTGTCGTGCTGCTGGTCCCCGGTGTGGAGCAGAGCGGTGGCGAACCTTCGACCACCTCAGGGGTGGTCAAGGGTCTTGTCGGTCTGCTGCTGCTCGCTGCAGGTTGGAAATTGTGGACGAAACGGCCGGGATCGGGCGAGGCTGCTGATACACCGAGGTGGATGGACGCTCTCGATGGTTTCGGTGTCGGAAAGTCGTTTGGAATGGGCTTCCTGCTCTTAGCGGCCAACCCAAAGAACCTGCTGCTTGTTGTAGCAGCCACTGTCACCATTGCAGATGCAGGGTTGTCCACCGGTGAACAGGCGACCGCTCTGGTGTTGTTCACCCTGGTCGCTGCAAGCTCGGTCGCAGTACCCGTCATTGGATACCTGATCGTCGGTGAACGTGCAGATGCCTCCTTTGTCGCGGCAAAGGACTGGCTGATACAGAACAACTCCGTTGTGATGGCTGTGCTGCTCCTCATCTTTGGCGTGAATCTTCTTGGAGACGCAGTGCAGATTCTGTTCTGACCGTAGTCTTTCTTCGTGCGAGCGACTCTCAGATTTGTCACAGAATGGTATGGGTATGCATCCCTGCCGTTGCGTCGCGCTGACCCTCTGCTTATGGGTGCAGCGTTTGCGTACAACGCACTCTTCGCACTTGTCCCGTTGTCGCTTGCGTTCGTATCGATGTTGACGATGTTTGATTCCACGCTTCAGATGCTCGATCGGCTGTATGCCTTTGCAGAGGAAACGCTGCCAGAGGACTTGGCGAATTTCCTGATCAGAATCATGACGGACTCGGTTGACGCGTTGAATTCCAATCGTGTCGTCATCGTTTTGGTGACCACGATCGTGGCTCTCTGGTCTGGATCGCGGGCGGTTTACGCAATACAAAAGGCCCTCCGTCTCATGGAGTCAACGGGCGAAGATGTCTCAGCCGGGTACATCCGGATGAGGACCACGGCCGTGTTGGTCACCATTGGGGCAGGCGTTGCAGTGATCGTGGGCTACGTTCTTTTCATTGTCGGCCTTGGCATTGTCGACAAGCTCGGTCGATCAGTTCAGATCCTCGTACAACTCGGCATGGTCACGCTTACCGTGGTTTGGCTATTTGCGCTGATATACGTTGTGTATCGATGGGGGGCACCGGAACCCATCGTGTGGCCAGCCACAACGGCGATTCTGGTCGCTGTGCTGATCGCTGCAGGAACGGCGGCTGCGCTGAAGGTGTTTCCGACCGACGTCGTAGGCTCGGTCGCGGTTTTCGGGTCAATCGGTCTTGTGCTGTTGTGGCTCTACGGCGTCGGCATCGTGGTCGTCGGCGGTCCCATTGTCGTGGCGTCGCTTATCAAGGTTCTTGAGACGAAGTCGCGGCGGTAGCGTGACCGCAATGCCCGACGAAAATTCTCGCCTGACCGATTTAAAGGTCGGAATCGCTCTGTTGTGGTCCGTCCTCGTTCGGTTTCGGTCCATCGTCGCCCTCTCGATCGTTGGCGCACTAATTTGGATGGCGATGGTGATCACGATGCCGTACCTCGTGGGCCGGATCATTGACGAGATCCTGACGGGGCAGGGAATGTCCGCCGTTTGGCCTCTTCTGGTATTGATTCTGATTGCAGGATTTGTGCAGGCAATCGGTATTTCTGTGCGGCGTTACTTCGGGTTCAAGGTCTCGTATCGCGCCGAGGCGGATCTCCGAAACAACATTTTCACCCACATCCAACGCATGGCATTCTCGTTCCATGATGTGACATCCACCGGTGAGCTGATGGCGCGGGCTTCGTCGGATCTCAGCCAGCTTCGGCTCATCCTCGCCATGGCGCCCATCACGCTTGCGAACCTCGTCATGTTTTTCGTCGTCACGATCGTCCTCGTACTCATCGATCCTGTGCTTGGCCTCACCGCTGCTCTCATGGTTCCTGCTCTTCTTGCGACCTCAGGACAGTTCGCGAACCGTGTTGTCGGGTTCTCGTTCGACCTCCAGGAACGCCTCTCCCATTTGTCGCACGTTGTTGAGGAGACCGTTGCCGGAATCGAGGTTGTCAAGAGTTATGGGCAGGAGGCTCAGCAACGCGACAGAGCGGATGCACAAGCTGAGACGATCTATTCGGCTGCGTTGGGCATGGCGAAACAGCGCGCGATCTATCGACCGCTCTTCGAAATAATTCCAGCGATGGGAACCGTTGCGGTATTGGCGGTGGGTGGAATTCGCGTTGTCGACGGTCAGATGACGTTTGGCGAGTTCGTGGCGTTTACCCAGTATCTCGCGGTGATGGTGCTGCCGCTCCTCATCACGGGTTGGTTCTTCGCCAATCTTCCCCGATCTGCCGCAGCGGCTTCACGCATCGACGCGCTGCTGGTTACTGCGCCCGACATCATCGAAGCATCGCACCCGAAGACGTTGAAACCGGGCAGAGGCGAGATTCGGTTTGAGAACGTCTCGTTTGCCTATCCGGATGGCACAGCGGTTCTGAGCGGCGTGAACCTCACGATCCCTGGCGGGACGTCAGTCGGTGTTGTTGGTGTCACCGGATCAGGCAAATCGACGATAGCTCATCTCATTCCACGGTTCTATGACGTTGATGCCGGTTCAATCACGATCGATGGTGTCGACATACGCGACCTGAGGCTCGACGAGCTGCGCAGCGAGGTTGCTGTCGTGTTCCAGGAGTCCTATCTGTTCTCAACGTCGATTGAAGCCAACATTCGAGTTGGTGATCCGATGGCGTCCGATGAGAGGGTGCGTGCAGCAGCGAGGCTTGCACGAGCGCATGACTTCATTTGTTCGTTTCCCGATGGGTATGAAACGGTTGTAGGGGAGCGGGGTTCGACGTTGTCGGGTGGCCAACGGCAGCGTATCAGCCTCGCCAGAGGCATCGTGAGGGATCCGAGAATCTTGATACTCGATGACGCAACGTCGTCGGTCGATGCGATTGTTGAGTCTGAGATTCAGGAAGCTCTGAGACAGGTCATGTCCGGACGCACGACGATTATCGTCGCTCATCGAACTTCAACCCTTGCGCTTGTTGACAATGTCGTGTTCATCGAAGATGGCAGGGTTGTTGCATTCGCTCCTCACGACGTTCTACTCGACACAGTCGAGCGGTACGTTGATGTACTTGCGGCGCGGACCGAGCTGAAGACATGAAGTTCATCTCGTCTGCTGGGGATTACAACGTTGAGCAGCCTGGGCGGCTCCTGATGCGTGCAGCACGCATTGCCCCCGATCTCAAGTGGCAGATGCTCGGTACGATTGTCGTCACATTTCTTGCGACAATTGTCCGGCTTTTGGGTCCTCTCGTCGTGAAGGGTGGTATCGACAACGGGATTGCACTGGGCGACAAGTCCGCGATTCTCACTTCCGCTGCCGTCTTCATGGCACTGCTTGTGGTTCAGTACGGCGCTGGGGCGATATCGCAGTGGAGTGTTGCGTTGGTCGGAGAGCGGTATCTTGTTCGGCTCAGATCAGCAGTGTTCGCACAGATGCTGAAACTCGATATGGGGTTCTTCTCGCGGTCAAAGAGCGGCGTACTTGTATCACGGATGACCTCGGATGTGGAATCGTTGCAGGAGTTTGCGTCTGACGGTGCGGTCATGGCATTGACGAATCTGCTGTCAGTCGTTGGTGTGGCATTTGCCCTTGCGCTTGTCGACTGGCAGATGGCGAGCGCAGTGTTTGCAGTTGTCGCAGTCCTCGTTGCTGTATCGGTGGTGTTCCAGAGACAGGCACGCAGGGCATACGACCAGGTACGAGAACGAATCGGGCGGGTACTCGCATCACTTCAGGAGGGCATAACCGGTGTGCGTGTTGTCCAGGCCTTTACTCAGGAGTCGGCTCAGGCATCGACTTTTGGTCGGGTGAACGAAAAGTACTTTGACGCAAACATGGCAGCCGCGCGGGCCATCTCGTGGTACTTCCCTGTGGTAGCGTTCCTTCGAACCGTTGCCCTTGTAGCAGCGCTCGCGATCGGTGCGCGGCGGGTGCTTGACGGCACGATGACGCTAGGCACGCTCGTGGCGTTCTTGTTGTACCTCGACTGGTTCTTCCAGCCGATAATCAACCTGTCGAACGTGTACAACCTGCTGCAATCAGCACTTGCGGCACTCTCCAAGCTGTTCCAGTTGATGGACGAACCCGTGGTGATAGCTGACAGGCCAGGCGCATTCGACATACCCGAAAATGCCGCCGGTGTCGTCGAGCTAGTGGACGTTTCCTTCTCCTACGTGCCTGACGTTTCGGTCCTCACCGACATTTCGTTGAAAGTTGATGCGGGTGAGAGAGTCGCGATTGTCGGGGAGACCGGTTCAGGGAAGTCGACGATTGCAAAACTGATCATGCGTTTCTACGACCCGGATTCTGGCTTGGTACTGCTCGATGATGTCGACCTTGTCAACGTGACTGCTCGTTCTCGCGCAGACATGCTCGCGCTCGTTCCCCAGGACGGGTTTCTGTTTGCTGGTACCTTGCGGTCGAATCTGAGATACGCCGATCCCACGGCCACAGACGAGGCTATATGGAACGTGCTTCGTGCAATGGGGATCGACGACTGGGTGAGATCGCTGCCTGATGGCTTCGAAACCGAGGTGCGTGAGCGTGGCGGAAGATTCTCTGCCGGTGAACGCCAACTCGTTGCGCTTGCAAGAGCCTTTCTCGCTGACCCAACGGTGATCGTGCTCGACGAGGCAACGTCCAACCTCGACCCAGAGACTGAGATTCAGGTTGAGGGCGCGTTGCGCGTACTCCTCGCGGGACGGACCTCAATCGTCATTGCGCACCGAATCAGATCTGCGGAACGCGCCGACCGGGTCGTCATGATCGACGCTGGCCAGGTCATTGCGCAAGGTACACACACAGAGCTGATCGAGAGCTCGCATCGCTACAGGGAGCTCGTTGAAGTGTGGCAACGTGGCACTCAGTGAAGAGTAGCATCGTCGGATGCAACCTCTCTCAGACAGGACCGCCGTCAAGCGCTCAAGGGATCGCGGCGTATATGACGCCGACGTCATCCACAGCATTCTCGACGAAGCCCTGATATGCCACGTGGGTTTTTCGACGGCCAATGGCTGGCCCATCGTGATTCCTACGATTCACGCGCGGGTCGGGGATGTTCTCTACCTCCATGGTTCTCCGGCGAGTCAACTCATGGGGACGACGGACGAGGTCGAGATTTGTGTTACGGCCACGATTGTTGACGGCATCGTTGCGGCTCGATCAGCGTTCCACCACTCAATGAATTATCGCAGCGTCATGGTGTTCGGAAAACCGAGACGTGTTACCGATCAAGCCGAACGGGACGTTGCATTCGAAGCGATCGTCAACCACGTGATCCCCGGCAGGTCGGACGAGATTCGAGGACCCAACGAGAAAGAGAACAAAGGCACACGACTCATCGCCATCGACATCTCGGAGGCCTCTGCAAAGGTACGGACAGGTCCACCGGTCGACGAACCCGAAGACATGAATAGCGGTATCTGGGCAGGCATCATTCCTCTGAGAACCGTTGCCGGTACTCCAGAGCCTGATCCCGACCTTGAGGGGGGCCTTGCGGTGCCGCCTTCAATCAGCGGCTATCGCGCCAACTGATCAGTTCTCGAACAGAACCCATGTCATAGTCTGGCCCATTGAGTGCGAGTACGAGTTCGTGGGCGCCAGCTGCGACATACTCGTCCGCCTTGTCCATGAATTTCGGTTCAAGCGAAACGGACCGTTCGACTTCTGATGGTTCTCTTCCCGCCTTCACACACCAGTCGTCGAGGATTGCTGACTTGTGGCTGAAGGTCTCTGGGCTGCCAAACCCGTGCCAGATGTCGGCGAATTGGCCAACGATGCGAAGGGTCACCTTCTCGCCTCCACCACCGATCAGGATCGGGAGTTTTCCGGTGGGTGGCGGGTCGAGCTTCTTGAGCCGGTCGACAATGATTGGCATTGCTGCATCGAGGGCGCGTAGCCTGCCGCCAGCCGTTCCGAACTCGTAGCCGTACTCGTCATAGTCCTTCTCGAACCATCCACTCCCGATTCCGAAGATGAGTCTCCCGCCCGAAATGACATCAACGGTGCGCGCCATGTCTGCAAGCAACTGGGGGTTGCGATAGCTGTTGCAGGTGACCAGCGCTCCGAACTTGATCTTCTCTGTTGACTCTGCCCATGCGCCAAGCATCGTCCAACATTCTAAATGTTTGCCGACGTTCACGTCGGGCTTCCCGTCATAGAGCGGGTAGAAGTGGTCCCAGTTGTACACGACGTCTGCACCGAGCTCCTCGACCTGAGAGGATGCCCGTCTTATGTCGGCGTATTCGGCATGCTGCGGATGAAGTTGGACGGCGACGCGCACGTCTGTCATTGTGGCTCCTCGATCGGATTCCCAGACCATACCGGCTACTCGAACCGTCGACGACGCCCTTTAAGCTGCACTCATGGCGGACATTGTCTACAGACCCGTAACCGAGGAGGAATACCCAGCGTTCGCAAAGGCGTTCGTCGAAGGGTTCTCCGACGATGTTCCCGGTGACGGCTTCGTGGATTCCGCAAAGGCCATGTTGCCGCCGGAACGGACGCTCGCCGCTTTCGATGGTGACGAGATAGTCGGAACGTTCGCAGGGCTCGACCTTGAAGTTACCGTTCCGGGAGGGCATCTTCCGATGGAGGGGACAACCGTCGTCACCGTTTTCCCAACCCATCGTCGGATGGGTTTGATGAATGAGATGATGCGTGTTCACCTCGATACAGCGGTGGCCAACGGGTATGCGATTGCTGGGCTCTGGGCGTCTGAGTCGAGCCTGTACGGTCGATATGGGTACGGTGCTTCGACGTTCTCGAACACCGTGAAGATGGTCGGCAGCCGTATCCGTTTTCGAGATGAAATCGAGATTGGCAGAGTGAGGAGAGTCGACGTCAATGAGGCGCTGAACATTATTTCTCCCATCTTTGACGATGTGTGCGCCAGAACTCCTGGCGTGTTTGCACGCGACGACACCTGGTGGCAGGCAGGTCCCCTCAACGATGCGGACTGGACCAAGCGCGGCAAGACTTCACGGCGTGTCGTTGTTCACGACGGGCCTGACGGTCCGGACGGGTATGTGATCTATCGCCAGCAGTCGAGTGAGGCCGATGATGGTCACGCCAACGGAACGGTTCATATCAGCGAGTTGGTGGCGGCTTCCGATCGGGCACACACGGCGCTTTGGCACTATGTCACGCATGTCGATGGCTGCCCGAACGTCAGGTACTGGAATTCTCCAATCGACGATCCCCTTGCTATGAAAGTCGTGGCACCGAGGCGGGTCTCAATTGCGGCGACATTCGATGCGTTGTGGATTGTTCTACTGGATGTCGTCGTTGCCCTCGAGGCTCGTACCTATGAGCGAGACGGCTCTCTTCGCTTCTCCGTCGCGAGTCCATTCAGGCCTGAAGCAGAGGGTGTCTATGAGATGGTTGTCAACAATGGCGTGGCGTCCGTGGAACGCGCCACTGGTGAAACTTACATGGAGGACGCCGACTTTGAGCTTGATATTGATGTTCTTGGTGCTCTCTATCTCGGGGGTGGAGATGCACACGCCTACGCCTCTGGGTCGAGGGTGAGGGGCGATGCCACAAGCGTCGCCCTCCTTCACGACCTGTTCCACACAGCACGCGCCCCGTGGTGCAACGAAGTGTTCTAGGAGCGACCCATGCTCCTAGACCGAGGATCGGGAACACGGTCGCCGTCTCCGACGTTGTATGAGTATGAGTTGCGGCTCGTCCCGGGTGGCTCGGTCTTCCCCCACTCCCACTCGTAGCCATCCGGGCGAGTCGCACCACGAACGTCCGAAACCAGCCCGCGGTTTGGCCCGTGGACAGTCCGGGGAGAGTTATGTACCGGTCCCGCGGTATATCTGATATGATTCCACTAGCCGCGTAGTGCAATTGTTCGAAGGAGCAATCATGACAACCGTCGACATTGATCTCGGTTCGTATCAGCTTGGCTGGTCGGACGAGGAAAAACCTGTCTTCAAACCAGAAAAGGGCCTTGACGAGAATCTGATTCGTCAGATGTCTGACATGAAGGGCGAGCCTGAGTGGATGCTCAAGTTCCGTCTGAAGGCCTACAAGCGATTCCTCGCGAAGCCAAATCCAACCTGGGGCGGCGGTGGCAGGCTCGAGTCAATCGACTATGACGACATCTACTACTACGTTAAACCGACCGATGGCACGGTGGACGACTGGGACATGGT
>SMXV01000043.1 GCA_004356175.1 Acidobacteriota bacterium | reverse complement strand
CGGCGATGACGACCTCGACACCGGGGAGCAACAGTCCAACTGCGACCGCAACCGCAACGATCCGGATGGGCGTTGAGGGCATTGCCGTGACCGATGTGAGGGCGATAATCATGCCCCCACCAACCATGATCGCGATGCTGACGGCTGGCCTGACTCTGTCGATGTTCATGAGCACCTCCTACTCATGCATCGGCGTTTGGAAGACTCGAATGGAGGATGCTTCGACGGCGTCGAAACGAACTAGTCACCTGCTTCTTCCCTCGGGCGCTATGCACCGGTACCCTTGAGGACATGAATGCACCCGTACTTGTTGCCATAGACGTACCCACGGTTGGCGATGAGCGGCGAAAGAACTGGGCCAAGATCGTCACGAACGTTGACGAAACGCTTGCAACTGGTTGGGCCTTTGAGGGCGAGTTCATTGCAACGGGCGGCATTCAGGACGTGCCAATCGGTTCGATCCTCATGTTGTATGGAGAAAAGGGTTCACGTACGAATCCCCAGATCGAGGTCAGGCTGTTGAGGGTCAACAGTGATGCAACCGTGAGCCACCTCTCTTCCGCCAAAGGCCGCGCATGGGCACGAACCCTCCGAGACGAGGTCGTCTCCCTGCTCGCCGAAGAAGCCACCGAGCCGGTAGTCGAGAAATCCTGGGGCCCAGAACTTCTTCAGTATTCAGCCAACGCCCTCAAAGAAGAACTGCGCCGGCGAGGCAAGGATTGACGAATTCTCGGTTCTGACCCCTACTACTCGCCAACCTCGACCCACCGGCTCTTTGACACCCTGTCTCACCAGTCCGTGAATTGCTGTGTCAAGTGCTGGTGCGGTCGCGGTACTTGACCTGCTGGAGTTTAGTTCTGCGAAAGTCGGCTGTGGCGAACCTTGCTTCCTCCATCGCGCGGGTGTGGCCTTCCTTTGTCGGCTCCCAGTCCACGATTGTGCCTCTGCGGATGCCAAGGCTCTGAGAGACGGCCCATGAGTTCTGGTTCGCGCCGAGGAATACGAATTGCCAGCCGGAGTCCTCTGCTTCGGTGATCAGCTTTGCGACCTGATCGTTCGTCCAGAGTTGTGACGCGTTCTCCATACCGTCGGTGAGGATGACCACAATCACATCCGACGGGCGTTCCGTACCGAGCGTTTCGAGGTGTGCTTGGGTCTTTGTCACTGCGGATCCGATTGCGTCGAACAGCGCTGTCATGCCCGAAGGGGAGTAGTCGGCACCGAGCGGCCGAACATCCGAACCGGGAACTGCGGCGAAACGCGTTCGTGCTCTCTGGTTGAACGTGACAAGTGTCCACCATGTTCTGCCGCCGTGGCCCACCTGATCGGCAAGGTAGCCATTGAATCCCTCGCGTGCCTCGGATTCGATTGATTCCATTGAGCCGGATTCGTCGAGTATGAAGGTGATGAGTGCGGAGTCTTGTTGCATGTATGTCCTTTCCTGATCTGTGCTGGCGACACACAGAGTATACTACCCCATACAGAGTAACTCTACAAGGAGTAATATCTGTGGTAGGGTTCGTAGGTGAAGAATGACGCGAACAGCTCGGATCCTGAGTTTCTCGCCGCATACGGCGAGGCGGTTCAGGTCCGCCGTGACGAGCTCGGTCTCGACCGCAAGCAGCTTGCAGACCTAACGGGGATCTCCTACTCCTACCTGTCTGCGATCGAGTCGGGAGAGAGGCTTCCGTCGGGCACTTATCAGTTGATGTTGACCAACGGACTCCGCCTCACACCTGCTGAGCTTCTTGCGAGAGCAAACGGTGTCGTCCGCGAGCCGATTCGAGCACGGTACGCCCAGGGTCCGCCCGTAGGCAACTCGCAATTCCGCACCGGCGCCCAGTCTGGTCCTCTCGACGAGGAGCCACCGAATCGCGTCGTCACGCATATGTCGCGAACATCTTCGGGTGTGATGGCTGAGCTTGAAGTCCTTCTGCCGAATCTCGGTTCAGAGGACCAAGACCTCGTGCTTGGCATGGTCAGACGGCTGGCTGGCGCCCAACCACCGCCACGCAGACGAGTCGTCAGAGACGCGCGTTGGCGCGGGAGTACGGGACGAGGCTTGCGCACAGAGGCGTACCTGCGGTTCTGGACGATGTACCTCGAGGCCATTGAGGTGCAGGGCCTTGACTGGACCATCGGAAGGCGAGCTGAACCGCGAAGCTACTTCACAACAAGTTCGCCGGTCAAGGGCTCTTCGCTCTCAGCGTCGTTTGCACGTAACCGGCTGCTACGACACGAGATGTACATCAACAGAGGGAGCAGGGAAGCAAACATCGACCTGCTCAAGGAACTCGAAGCCAATCGGAGCATGATCGAAGAAACGTACGGCGCCACTCTCGACTTTGAGGATCCCGGAAGAGAACGCAGGGCCGTGCGAATCGCGGAGTACCGCGATGGTCACATATCTCAGATCGACGAGTTCGAGAGCTATGTCGACTGGTTCATCGATCGTGGCGTCCGAATGCGCCGTGCACTGCAGGTGTATGTCGAGGACACCGTCGGCTGAGCACATCTTGACGCAACTACCGCGCCCGAGCCGCATTTTGAGGCACCGCCGCCCCGAGAATGGGGGTAATCTGGAGGCGTGACTTCTTTGAAACGACTGATTGTTCTGTCTGCGGCCGCATCAATGATTGTTTCTGGCTTTGCCGTGCCAGCTCTTGCAGCGCCAGATTCTGATGACGCCGTGACGGGCAGCGGCTCGTGTTTGTCTAGCGATGATTCAGCAACCGGCGTCCGTACCTTTGTGATGCCAGGGCTCGATGTCGCTGAAGATGCTGCGTTCAATCTTGAGGATCCTGACGCAGAGAACGCTCCGCTCGAACTCATCAGATTCCCCGACGAAGCAGCGCTGTGGGACTCGGCAGGGTTCCTGTCCGCTGGATCCGGTGGCGGTGGTGTTGACCTCTCGGTGCCTGTGATCAAGGCGTTCGCGTTCACGGGGACAGAGCGGTGGGACACGGAAATCTCTGACTCGATTGTTCGCCTCTACTGCGGCCTTTTCGACCGGGTACCCGACGCATTTGAGACCGAGTACTGGGTCGGGAGGTACCGCAACGGACTCCCTCTCGTCACCATCGCGGAAGCGTTCACCCACGGACAGGAATTCGTCGGCAGATATGGCAAGGTAACCGACAGCGGCCTTGTCCAGATTCTGTACCGAGATGTCTTCGGCATTAAACCGAATGCCTCGATTGTCAGCACATTCTCCAAAGAAATTGCGAGCGGTGAGCAGCACAGAGGCCAGATAGTCGTTCGGTTCACCGAGTCAGCGGACTACGTTGAGCTGACGGGCACCGCATCACCTGTCAAACCGATTCTTCCGTACCCCGATGTTGGTTCTGGCCGCCGCATCATCTACACAAACGGCGGACAGCGTGTCTGGCTCATCAATGCAACAGGCGAGCTGTACAAGACCCATCAGGTGACCGGTCGGCGGGGTATCCCATCTGTTGGTCGCTACCGGATCTACAGCATGTCCCGGTATGCGTGGGCACCATATGACGGCATCACAATGGAGTTCATGGTCCGGTTCGCCAGGGGAGAATGGCCGTACGGCTTCCACTCGATCCCTGTCTGGCCAGACAAGAGACCTCTCCAGGAGCCAGCAAAGCTCGGTACACACGGTTCCGGCGGATGTGTCCGTCAACTATGGGACGACGCAGAACTGGTATTCGCCTGGTCAAGCCTCGGCATCAGAGTAATCGTCACCCCGTAAGCCAGAGTTCTGCGAGCAAGAACCCAGTCCCACCTTCAGGGGGGACTGGCTAGTGCTTTTCGGCTTTGGGAGTGATGATCCAGGTCACGACTCCTGTGGTGAGAACAACAGCGCCGAGCAGGGCCCACGACAAGACCGTGAAATCGTCGCCGACAGGGGTGACTGCTGAAAGAAGTACTGCGTTCATGGCGCAATGATATAGCGCAGCTCTGCCTGTCGCCGTCCGTCATGGGTCACGCGTGCTGCCATACCCTGCGGTCATGTCCGAAACAACAGACAACGCGGCGCCGCCGCTTCGCGAGATTCTTGGTGGCGGACTGAAACTTGTCTGGAGCTTCGTCAAACGGAGGCCATGGTCCTTTGCGATTGCTGTGTCGGGCGCCCTCCTTTTCGTGTCAGCGATTGTCGCGTCTGCGGTGGTTGCTGGCAGGATCACTGATTCATTAATCGTCCCTGTCCTCGAGGAGGGGCAGACGACATCAGGGCTGCTCTGGCCTGCAATAGCGCTTGTAACAATCGTGGCCGTGTGGAAATCCGTCGGTATAACGCTGCGCCGTTCAGGTGCTGGTTGGCTGCAGTTCGGCACGAGGACTGACGCGCGCAAGCGCCTCATCGAACACCAACTGCGCCTCGATCTCGGGTGGCACGACACACGAGCAACAGGCGACCTGCTCTCGGTGAGCGAGGCCGACACGAACCAGGGAACGTTCGTGCTTGCCCCTTTCCCGTACGCGATAGGATCGCTCTTTCTGCTGATTGGCACGGTCGTCCTTGTCGCTACGACGGACCTGGTCCTCGGAGCGGTTGTGCTTGTCGGCATCGTCGCGATGCTCAGCATCGACATCAACGGAGCATCACGCACCTACGGCCCGTTCGTCGACGTCCAGAACCTGCGTGGAACCGTGTCAGCAATCACCCACGAATCGATTGATGGTGCGCTCACGATCAAGGCACTCGGGCGACGAAAAGAGGAGACGGAGCGTCTTCGTGAAGCGTCAGACGAGCTGCGGGACAAGCTCATATCTGTGAACACGGTGTGGGTTGTGTATCGGGCCATTGTCGAGTCGGTTCCGACCATCATCACGGTGTCGGTGCTCGTCCTCGGCACTCTGCGACTCGAGTCAGGTGCCGTATCGGCCGGCGACCTCGTCGCCGTCGCGTACCTCCTCTCCCTGTTGACCATGCCGGTATCCCTCATCGGGTTCCTTGTATGGGAGATGGCGCATTCGAACGCTGCGTGGCAGAGAGTCCAAGTCATTCTCGAATCTGACCAAGTAGTTGAGCATGGAACGGAGGTCGCACAGAATGTGAAATCCGGAGCAGCTGTCGACACCGCAGACATCTCCTTCGCGTACGAGGCAGATCTTCTCGTCCTTGACGGAGTCGACATCGACATACGGGGCGGAACGACGATTGCGATTGTTGGACCAACCGCCTCGGGAAAGTCGACTTTGGCTCTTCTATTTGCACGGCTCTGGGATCCGCGCAGCGGCAGTATCACGGTCGACGGTCGGGATGTCAGAGACTTTGCCCGATCGGAGCTCGCTGGCGAAGTCGCCTACGTCGCACAGGACTCCTTTCTCTTTGACGACACCGTTGCGGGAAACATCACGCTCGGAGCGGACATTCCAATGGTGGACGTCGTCGCCGCCGCCGAGCTCGCCGGAGCAATTGAGTTCATCGAGGAGCTCGATCGTGGCTTCGACACGCCCGTTGGCGAACGAGGAACAACACTCTCAGGTGGTCAGAAACAACGCCTTGCCCTTGCCAGGGCCCTTGTCCGCAGGCCGAGAGTTCTCGTGCTCGACGACGCAACCTCCGCCGTCGATCCGTCCGTTGAGATCGAGATTCTGCGCGGTCTGAAACGCTCAGAACTTCCGTCGACCGTCGTCATCGTTGCCTATCGAAAGGCGTCGATCGAACTCGCCGACGAAGTCGTTTTCATTGAAGGCGGACGAGTCGTTGCACAGGGAACGCACAACACCCTCATGGAGACGACTCCTGGTTACAGACGTCTCCTGACCGCATATCAGGACGATATGGCTGCACGTCACGGGGATCGGGGCGGCTCGTGAGCGAAAATGAGACGCTCGGCACGACGCGTGCCCTCGCGCGCGCATTTGTGGTTGCACCGTCGCTGAGACGCGGACTTGTCGTGACGCTTGTGCTTGCAGTGCTCGGTACCGCGCTACAGGTCGTGGTACCGGTCGTGATCCAACAGATCATCGACAATGAAATACTCGGATCTGGCGGCGTCGACTCGCAAGCGGTCCTTCGTAGCGGCGCGGTCACGTTTGGTGCCGTTCTGCTTGCGCTGGCAGCTCGTGTCGTCTCAATGCGGCGCCTCGTCCGTTCCTCCTCCGCAGGTCTTGCGGAGCTCCGTGTCACAACATTCGACCATCTCCACAAGTTGTCGATGCTGGAACTGCAATCCGAGCGGCGTGGAGCATTGGTTGCTCGCGTAACGTCTGACATTGAAACAATGCAACATTGGATGGAGTGGGGCGGTGTTGGCATGATTCTCGGCCTGTCACAGGTTGTGCTCGCCGTTGTCGTAATGGTGGTGTACCAGTGGCAACTTGCCGCTGCGGTGATTGTCGGTGTCGTCGTCTATACCGGCATGGTCGCGTTCTTTCAGAGTGTCCTGTCGCGTGCGTATGACCGAGTACGTGAGCGGGTTGGCGACTCGCTCGCTGTGATGGGGGAAGCACTATCGGGCCTCGCAACAATTCGGGCGTACGGAGTTGAGGACATCGTTATTGAACGGGTTGACAAGACTCTTGACGACCAATTTGATGCAGAGGTCAGAACGGCGATCTTTGCATCGAGCCTTTTTTCGAGCGCCGAATTATTCGCCGGATTTCTCACCGCTATGGTCGTTGCCCTTGGCGTAATATTCGGCCCCGGCTGGGGTATGTCGGCAGGCACCCTCGTTGCTTTCCTCTTTCTTGTGAACCTACTTATCGAGCCCATTCAGCGGCTCGTCGAGACGCTTGATCAGGCACAGTCAGCGGGTGCCGGTCTCCGAAAGATTCTGATGCTTATCGACACACCAATCGCCATCCCAGATCCCGTACGCGGTACACCTCTTCCCGACCGCAGCCTGCGCGTCGAATTCACCAACGTCACCTTTGCCTACCCAGGCGGCCCGGATGTGCTCAAGGACGTGTCCGTACTCATTCCTGCCGGTCAACGAGTTGCGGTGGTTGGCGAAACCGGATCCGGCAAGACGACCTTCGCGAAAGTCGTGACACGGTTACTTGTTCCGCAGAGCGGACAGGTGACGGTTGGTGGTGTACCGGTTGATGACGTTCCGTTCTCGTCCCTCCGCTCCCACCTGGCGTATGTGCCACAGGAGGGGTTTCTCTTCGATGCAACCGTTGCCGACAACGTTCGGTATGGAAGACCCGGCGTCTCTGACGAAACCGTGCGCGCCGCGTTTGGCGATCTTCGCCTGATTGAGTGGGTTGAGTCCCTTCACAAAGGCATCGACACCCCGTGTGGTGAGCTCGGGTCGAGCCTGTCGGCGGGGGAGCGTCAGCTGGTTGCGCTCGTGCGAGCCTGGATCTCGAACCCGTCTGTGCTCCTGCTTGACGAAGCGACCTCGGCGGTTGACCCTGCGCTTGAGGTTCAGATTCGCAACGCGATTGAGCGGGTCACGCAGGGAAGAACATCAATCACCGTTGCTCACCGGCTCTCAACCGCCGAAGCCTCAGACCGTATCCTGGTGTTCTCTGACGGCGTCATCGTCGAAGACGGCACCCACGAAGATCTCGTCGGGCTGTCAGGTGTCTACGCAGCCCTCCACCGGGACTGGCAGGGCGCCACCGCCGCCACCGCGACCTGACCCCTGCCCAACCTTTCTGGCGTACGTGAGCGCAATATATTGCGCTCACGTACGCCAGAAGCAAATGGGCTATTGGATGACGATGGTTTTGATGTTCAGAAACTCGTGCATTCCGACATGGGACAGTTCCCTGCCGTATCCAGATGCCTTGATACCGCCGAAGGGCAGACGAGGGTCGGAAGCGACAAAGGCGTTGACGAACACCGAGCCAGCTTCGATGCGGTTTCTTGCAATGTTCTCGCCACGGCGCAGGTCGCGAGTGAAGACGGCGCCGCCGAGTCCGAACGGGGAATCATTTGCAACGGCAACTGCCTCGTCTTCGTCTTTGACCGATATGATTGCGGCAACCGGGCCGAATGTCTCTTCTTCATACACTGCCATGCCAGCAGACACATTCGAGACGACCGTTGGTGGGTAAAATGCACCTGGCCCCTCGGGAATGTGTCCACCGAGCCTTAGCTCGGCACCGGCGGCTAGCGAGCGCCTGACCTGGTCGTGTAACTCGTCACGCAAATCAAGACGAGCCATCGGTCCCAACTCAGTCCCCTCATCGAGTGGATCGCCCATCACGTAGGCGTCCATCACCGTGACGAGGCGTTCTGTGAACTCGTCGACAATCGACTCGTGCACGATGAAGCGTTTAGCCGCAATGCACGACTGTCCGGCGTTGAGCAGTCGGCCAAAGGCGCAGGCCTGCACTGCGACATCGAGGTCTGCGTCCTCAAGAACGAGATACGGATCAGAACCCCCAAGCTCAAGGACGGTGCGTTTCAATTCCTGCCCTGCTTTGGCCGCAACGGCCCTGCCAGCTGCATCGGAACCGGTGAGCGTCACCGCTGCGATGAGCGGGTTCCCAATGATTGCGGCCACTCGCCCTGACGGTATCAGCAGCGATCGGAAGAGTCCATCTGGGAATCCTGCCTCCACAATCAGGTCATCGATCGCAGCGGCAGAGCCCATCACATTCGAGGCGTGTTTCAGCACCGCAGCGTTTCCCGCCATAAGAGCCGGTGCCACGAACCGTATTACCTGCCAGAACGGGAAGTTCCACGGCATGACTGCGAGGATCACACCGAGGGGCTGATAGGTCACGTAGCTCTTGGTGCGACCGGTCGGCAGCACGAGGTCTTCGAGGATCCTCTCGGTCTCTTCCGCGTAGTACCGACACGCCCAAGCGCACTTGTCTATCTCCGCTCGTCCCTGCACGATTGGTTTTCCCATTTCGTGTGCCATGAGCGTCGCGAGCTTCTCGCGGTCGCGTTCGAGGAGGTCTGCGAGACGAATCGTCATTGAGGCCCGGTGTTGTATGGAGGTCTCTCTCCACTCTGACTGCGCGTTGCTCGCCGCCTCAATGTGGTGTGAGACCTCACGCTCCGAATGTTCCGAAAACGTCGAGAGCAGGGTTCCGTGTGTCGGATCGATTGATTGCATAGTCCACCGCCACGATAGCCCCTGCCACCACCCTCCACATGTGGGGAGTGACAAAAGCAGGCCTGATGAGGCATGCTTTTGTCATATCAAAAAGGCGGTGGGTGACTGGCTTGGTTTTTGGATCGTCTTGTTCGGGAACAAGTCTCCTCGCCGGCCTCCCACCTAGTCAGAAGTATCGTCGGTTTTCGAGTTTTCTTGAGCGTCTTGAGTAGGTCGTTCGACCCCTTTCATTCCGCGCTCCTGTCAACGGTCGAACATGGTTTCGCCACCTTCGATGGGTGGCGGATATCGGAAGCGCACGCCAGGTGGATGGGTCGCGCCTACCCGTGTGAGGGCAAGCCACCATGCCGACGAGGCTCCTATCGACCATCGCAGAATTACCGCCAGTGCCCTGCCTTGCGACACGGCACTTCTTCGAGAAGTTACTCCGAGGATGCCAGCCACCCTTGGCGGCAGGGTGGCGGCGGCAGCACGGAAGAGGACGCCGTATGGCGCCATTGCCATACGCGGCAAGGGTGGCTGAGCGAGGAACGCGACAGTCTCCTTCATGCCTGGCGAGGTGCCGATATCCGGATGACTGTCAACCCACTCTGAGAGGCTCTCATGTGTCGTCGGCAGTTCCGTTGCGTTCAGCATTGCACCGAGGCGTGCTTGCTGGGCGACAAATTCGTCTGCTCGTGTCACGGGAAGCTGCTCTGGTCCGAAAATCTGATAGGCGGTGATGAAGGACTCGACGAGAGTGTTGTGTACCCAAGAAGCGCCGTCGCCCGAGCTTGCCGAGTACGGCCTGTCGCGATGCGACCGCCCATGCACCGGACGGTGCGCTCTGCGAACTACGGCCAGTGCTGCCTCGACCTCCGGCATTGCGCCGTATGCGGTTGCAGTTACGTAGGACGAGGTGCGTGACAGCCTTCCAAGCGGATCGTTCTCATAGGATGAGTGTTCGGCAACGCCTGCAACAACCTCAGGGTGAGCGGCCTGCACCAGCAGGGCGCGTATGCCGCCGATGACGACCGAGATGTCTCCAACTACCTGCCACGTTGGGGATCCAGGGCCGAACAGACCGGGGTCTCCCGGATAGTCCAACGAGTGTGCAAGTGGGTAGTCGTCGTGCGAGAACAAACCCACGACGGATTCCGCAATGCGGTGGCGCACATTGAAAGGGTTTCCTGTCATGCGCACGGTTCATTGGCATTCATTCGGGAACGTTAGCTACGGGCCGTAGCAACGAAACGCGGGGGAATATGACTGCCGACAGTATGTTTCGAACGGTACGATTGCGAGGTTCGTGGTGGCCCCATTGGGTTGATCTCGATGGTTGGGCCAGTTGATAGGAGATTCTCATCGCAGGTAAAGACGACTATTTCAGAGCAAAGGGTGTTGTTGTTGAGACACTCCCCAATGCAACCTTTCGCGTGAAACTTGACACGGGCCACGAGGTCACGGCGCGCGCATCAGGCAAGATGCGCAAGGGCCGCATGATTCGCATCATCCCGGGCGACTCCGTTGAAGTCGACGTTTCTGCCTACGACCCAACCATGGGTCGCATCGTATGGCGGTATCGCTAAACACATACCATTCCATCCCTTCCGGCGGTCTGGCGTCGTTTGCCGCTGGCGAAAGTACGGTCGACGGATCAGTGGTGTTGTAGGTCGCAGTTTCGACAGACACCCTCAACCTCAAGCACGTGGTCAAGAACGCGATAGCCCGCTCGGCCACCGATGCCACTAGCGATGTCGTGAAGGGTCTTCTCCGAGTTGGTGGGAACGTCGATGTCCTCTATTGCCCCACACGAGACGCAGATAATGTGGTGGTGATGACCTGTGAGCCACTCGGAGAGTTCGTATCGGGCCACGCCATCGGCTCCGTGGTCTCGCTTCAACACTCCTGCTTCCTCAAATATTGAGAGCGTGCGATACAGCGACGACACCGGCAGGGGATTGGTCGACTCGAACGCCAGCTCTGCTGCACTCCGCGGTCCGGGAGCCATCTGAACCGCCGTGACTACTGATCGTCGACCTGAGCTATATCGAATGCCACCCTCAGCGAGCCGACGTCGAATCAGATCATGAATATCGGACGGGGACGGTGTGTTCGTCACACTGGCAGAGTATCGGTCCGTTCTCACTATCGATGAAATATGGGAATCGCCAGTTCAACCGTTGTCGTGATGCGTCTCGACATGTATTGAGCGATTCTGGTGCACGTGGAGGTCCTGTCCCTGAGGATGATCGGGATCGTCGAAGAAGACTTCATCTCCCTCGAAATGTAGGAGCGCTGAGCCATACGCTTCCTTCAGGTTTGCAACGGTGAGTACATCAGTTGGAGTGCCAGAAGCGACTACCCGCCCCGCCATGAGAATGACGTGATCGGCAACTCGGGCCTCAGAAAGGTCATGTGTGGTCATTACGACCGTTCCGCCGCGTTCTTGTTCCTCGTGGATGACGCTGTCGACGGCCTTCGCTGACGGAAGGTCAAGACCTGTCAATGGTTCGTCGAGCAGAAGAAGATCCCTTTCCTGCGCAATGCCCTGGGCGACAAACACCCGTTGGCGCTGCCCACCGGAGAGCTCACTGAGGTGTTCTTGAGCAAGATCCTCGATCGCCATCCGGCGCATCGCTTTTGATACGACTTCCCTGTCGTGCAACGTGAGTCGCCGGAACCGAGAGAGCCCTGGGTATCGACCCATCGCCACGACTTCGGCAACCGTTATCGGCAGCGCGTCATTGACTTGTGTCGACTGCAACACGAGGGAGATTCTCTGCTGGGACGGGGCCACAGATACGTCGAGTGTGCCGATGCTTGGTGAGATGAGACCAGCAACCGCGTTGAGGATGGTCGACTTGCCCGACCCGTTCGGGCCGATAAGTGCCGTAATCGAAGCCTTCGGAATCGTAAAGGACGACTGGGTAACCGCTATATGGGTCCCGTACCGAAACTCGACATCTGTTGCTGTGACCGCCTGCATACCCAGACGGTAGACGCTTGCGGTTGGCATGGCGAACACTCGCCGGGTCTGGTTGCGAAGCTTTCGCGCTG
>SMXV01000042.1 GCA_004356175.1 Acidobacteriota bacterium | reverse complement strand
GCGTAGACAACAACGAGCGCGAGCAGCGACTGATATATCGGCCTCGCGAATTTCACCGTGAACGCGACAACAGCAATCGCCACGGTGAGGTGAGGGAGAGAGAAGACGAACAGGGTCGACCGTTCGAGCCACTCCGTCCTTCGCGAGGCGTAACGAACGCCGAGGACGACGATTGGAATCGCTGCAATCATTGCTATGAGCGCCGCGAGTGTTGCTCCTGTTAGCGAGCCTCGTACAGCTGCCCACGAAACCGAGAATCCATCGCCAGCGGAGGTGCCCTGCCACGCCCATCCGAGTAACACCATGATCGGGATGCCAGCTCCCAGAAGTATTGCGAGGAGCAGAAACACGGCCGCCGCGACTCGTTTCGGTGTTGTAAGTCTGAGCACAGCCGGAGGGCGTGTCGGTCGCACGGTGAACAATGTGCCCCGTCCTCGTGTCCGCCGTTCCACCCAAATAACGACAGCGGCGATCAACATCAGAACAATGGAGAGCGTTATGGCTGGTGTTCTGTCGATCCTGACCGAGTACTGCGCATAGATCGTCCTTGTGAACACATCAAGTCGCATGAGGGAGACGGCGCCGAAGTCCGAGAGTGTGTACAACGCCACGAGAAGTGCACTGGCTCCAATAGCGGGCCGAAGCTGCGGCAGAACAATTGTCCGAAACACCCGCAGGGGGGGAGATCCGAGGCCTCTCGCGGCCTCCTCGAGGGCCGGGTCCGTGCGCACGAGGGCAGCCGATGTGATGAGAAAGACATATGGGTACGTTGCAAGCGTGAGCGCAAACCAGGCACCAGCCAGCCCGGCGACATGGGGGACGGTGATGCCGAGCACGTCGAAGACCAGCCCTCTTGGCCCGCCGAGCGATATGAAGGTCATTGCAATCACATAGGAGGGGATCACAAGAGGGATGGAGAAGGCGACGGCCCATGCAGAACGAAACCGGAGGTCCGTTCTTGTGAGGATCCACGCGCCGGTGACGCCGATGAGCACTGCTGCGACGGTGACAAGCGTTGTCAGGAGGAAGGATCGACCGGTGAGGAGCAGGGTCCTCGTCGTGAGAAGCGTGTCAAGAGCGGTTCCGCCTGCTGCGACAGCCCGTACGAAGAGCGCGAGTATTGCGATCGAGACAGGGGCGATAACCGTGAGTCCACCAATCCACAACCACCAGGGCGGTCTTGGCCTGACGTTGCCGCTTCTGCGAGCCACTGGACCAGGCTCAAGAGACACGTCGATCTCTATGAGCGCGGATTCGTCTCTCAAATCAAGCCAGCCGCTGCGACAAGGTCGGTCGCAAGGTCGAGCACCTCGGCCAGCCTGGAGAGGTCGATATCTGGCGTTGGGATGGACGCGAGCGGTGGGAGCTGTTCGTTCGCTTCAACGCCGTGCACGAGCGGGTATTCGAACGTGACCTCCGAGAAGTAGGTCTGAGCAGCTGTGCTGAGCATGAACGCCACGAACGCTTCCGCGTCCGTCTTGTTGTCCGAACTCTCAAGAATCCCAATACCAGCGGGCATGACGATCGCTCCAGCAGTCGGTACTGAGAAGGAGAAGTTCCGTCCGACTTCGTTCGGTTCCACGGCGAGAGCGCGAAGCAGGTAATAGTGGTTGACGAGCCCCGTCTTGACTTCGCCGGCGTTCACCGCTGCCACGATCGAAGAGTTCTTGGCATATGTTGGCTGTTTGTTCGAAGCCATTGCGTCGAGCCAGGCACTGGTAACTTCCTCGCCCTCATCGAGGATCTTTGCGGCGACGAAAGCAAGGAAGGAGCCGTTCGTCGGCGCAATGGCGGTCTCTCCTGACCACCGCGACTCGGTAAAGCCGTCCTCCGTTTCAGGCAGATCATCCGGAGAGACCCTCGTGGCGTCGTAAACGACAACCCGTGCGCGACCCGAAATCCCGACCCACCGGGATTGCGAGTCAGAGAATTGCGCTGGCACTTTGTCCGTGTGGATGGGCCCTAGTTTCGTGAACAGGCCTGCGAGGGCAACCGTGCCGAGCGATGCTGGGTCCTGTGCAAAGAAGAGATCGGCAGGTGAGGATCCTCCCTCCTCAAGAATCGTGGCAGCAAGATCTGAGGAACCTGCGTACCGAACGGCAACGTTGATGCCTGTCTCTGTGACAAACTGGTCAATCAGCGGCTGCACAAGATCCTCGCTGCGCCCCGAATAGATGACGAGGCCACCGTCGTTGCCCGTCGCTGAACATCCGGCGAACAGGACCACGAAGAGCAGCAGAGAGAGGGTATATCTTCCCCGCGTGTCGCGCATTGTGTTCCCTGACCTAAAGAAATTCATTAGGCAAGGGTATAATCACTGTGTACATAGGTGCAAATGGTGTTCGTGCGGTCCTGCACCGCTAATACCGATGCGAGAGTGTCTGTATCTATGCTGGTGTGAACCGTACACAGCGTGCCAGTGGGAGATTTCGATGAAGCGGATAGTGTTGCTTGTCTTTGTCGTTGGGGTGGTAGCGGCCGCATGTACCCCCTCAGTTCTGACGTTGAGCATCGGCACCTGCTTCGACGATCCTGACAGCTTCGAGGAAGTGGAAGACATTCCCATTATCGACTGCGACTCTCCTCATGACAACGAGGTGTTTGCGAATGTCGACATGACGGGGAGCGACTATCCCGGTTTTGAGGCCGTCAACAACCGTGCGTTCCAGATCTGCGAGGACAACTTCGCTGCCTATCTGGGTATCTCATATGACGAGAGCATCTACGATATTGCGTGGTTCAATCCGACGGCAGATACGTGGGATATCGGCGATCGCGAAGTGATCTGTTTCGCGTACGATCTGACTTACGAAAAGATCACCGGCACCGTCAACGGCATCGCCAAGTAGCGCTCGGGCGTTCAACGCACGAGCAGCGGGATTTCTCGTTCCTGGGGCATGAGGCCGCCGTGGTATCCGACGAGTCGATCATTTGCGTGCTTGTGAAAGACCGCATAGGTGTCGTGTGCAAAGAGGATTCCGTCGGGACGGCGCTCGTCGAACGCCGCATGGTGTGGTCCTGGTCCCCATAGGTCTGGTAGTTCGGCAGCCGGAATCCATGTTGCCTCAAGACCCTCGGCGAGGCTCACCCCGTCGCCTTTGACAAACATTGCCCGGTCAACACCGTAGAGAATCCTGTCGTTGCCTGCGGCATCGGGAAGCCGAATCTTGTGGTCCTCGTCTATGTCGACATGTCCGTGGTCCGACGTTCCGATGAGTCCGACCGTCTCCGGCAGCCGCTCAGTGAGGTCTCCCCAGATGGTGTTCGCGACGAGGAGGGCATTGGTGTACTCGTTGGAGGTCTGGCCCCCAATGTGCGCAGCGACATCGATATCTGGAACGTAGAGCATCACGAGACGCCCCGGTTCAGAAGCGGCCCGTACGGTGCGTTCGACGGCTTCCGCTGGCGACCAGTAGGGTTGAAACTCTGCTCCTCGATACAGCGTCCTCGTTAGCGGTGTCCGGTCGAAGTGACCCGGCTGCACGGTAACGCCGCCGATCCCGTGGCTCCCCAGACGTTCCCACAGGTTCGGTTCCGGAAGAATCGCGGCGTAGTCGAGATCGAGCCTGGCCCCCCAGAGTGTCGTCATGTGAATCGTATTTACGACAACCTTGACCTCCTCCATCCATAGGTGATATGCAAGCACACCGTGTTGGCTGGGCGGTAGCCCCGTCGCGATCGATGCCAAACTCACGGTTGTTGTATATGGGAACGGTGCATCGATGGTCGCTCGCGACGCTGTCGAAAGCGCGGCTGCGGCTGGGTGGTTCAGTTGGTGACTTCCGAGGCCATCGAACAGGACAAGGACATACGTCTCCGCATCTGGAATGTGGGTTTCCAGGTCAGGGGACAACCGCGACGAAACAGACTTGCCGGTCAACCGATGCTCAACCTCGGCCACAAGGTTGACGAGGCTGCCACCCTCATAGTCTGGAACAACGATGTCATTCATGTGATGACGATAGTTCACCGGTGTACCACGCAACGTCGCCGAAAGATGTCTCCGCGTCAGGCTCATGATTGCAACATGGAGATACGTACTATTGGGAGCACTGGCGGCTTCTGGCCGAACCGTATGCGAAGGAACATTCTTGGTGCTCAATCAGTACTACGGCGACTACATAACGGTCGCAGTCTTCATCTTCATGGGCGCTGCGCTTGTTGGCGGAGCTATCGGGATGAACCGCATGATTGCGCCAAGGGCGCCCGGTGGACTCAAGGACGTCGCATATGAGTCGGGTATCGAACCGGTGGGGTCGGGGTGGAATCAGAGCCACATCAGGTACTACATCTTCGCCCTCCTCTTTCTCATCTTCGACGTCGAAGCTGTCTTCATATTTCCCTGGGCGCTTCAGCTCGAGTTCTTTGACTCAATCGGACGTGGATACTTTGCGCTGGTCGAGATGTTCGTGTTCATTGGAATCCTGCTGCTCGGCCTGATCTATGCCATTCGCAAGGGTGTACTCGAATGGGAATAATCGAGAAATTCGGTGCTCCGAAACCCCTCTCCTGGCTGCTCAACTGGTCTCGGACGTACTCGCTGTGGTATTTCCAGTTCGGGCTTGCGTGCTGTGCCATCGAGGTCATGGCTGTGGCCGGTCCGCGATACGACTTCATGCGGTTCGGCATCGTGCCGCTGCCAGCTTCTCCACGGCAGTCAGACCTCATGATTGTGGCTGGCACGGTGACGGACAAGATGGCACCGGCCGTAAAACGCCTCTACGAGCAGATGCCGGAACCAAAGTACGTCATCTCCATGGGATCGTGCGCGAACTCCGGGGGTCCGTACTGGGATTCGTACTCAGTTACCAAGGGTGTTGACCAAATCATGCCTGTTGACATCTATGTGCCGGGTTGCCCGCCACGTCCAGAGGCTCTGCTTGAGGGAATCGTTCTCCTGCAGAAGCAAATCATGAAGGAAGACGTGCGGGAGAAGTGGAAGGCCGAGGATGAGCGACCAGCCTGAAAGCGACCAGCCTGAAAGCGACCAGCCTGAAAGCGACCAGCCTGAAACCGATCAAGCCGCAGAGTCGCCGACCTCCGAGCCGACCCCCCTCGAGGTTTTCGCAGCCGACGTAACAGAGCGACTCGGTTGTCTCAGCTACGACGTTGAATTCGACACGGTGCGCGTGTTCGTTGACAAGGACAAGTGGGTCGACACAATCAACGAAGCTCGGACGGAGCTCCCCTTCTTCTCATGGCTCTCCGCGATTGACTGGTCGAAGGACTACGAGGTTGGTGAGGGTGTTGCCGACCCGGACAGTCTCGAGGAGAGATTCGAAGTGATCTGTCGCCTCTCCTCTGTAACGAACGGCGACGGAGTCAACTTCGTGACCGTCCTGCCAAGAGAGAATCCGACGATTGGTTCCCTCACGGAATCGATCGGTGGCGCTGAATGGCATGAACGAGAAGCCCACGAAATGTTCGGCATCATGTTTGAGGGCCACAACAACCTCATACCGCTGTATCTGCCTGATGACTTCATTGGAAATCCGCTTCTCAAGTCGTTCCCGCTAATCGCTCGCGAGGTCAAACCGTGGCCGGGCGAGGTCGACGTCGAAGGTCTGCCAGAAACGGACGACGAGGAGGACGAGTCGTGACGTCACGCGAACTCATGCACCGCTCAGAGGTTGCCGTCTCCGTCGAACTCGAGACACCGAACATGACGCTCAACATCGGTCCACAGCATCCTTCGACACATGGCGTACTTCGGCTCATTGCAACGGTCGACGGAGAAAGAATCACGTCGCTCGAACCGGTGATCGGGTACATGCATCGCGGGTATGAAAAACTCGCGGAAGTCCGGACATACGCGCAGATCACGACACTCGTCAACCGCATCGACTGGGTCTCGGGATTCGCCAACGAGGTGCCGTTCATCCTCGGTGTGGAGCGGCTCATGAAGGTCGAGGCACCAGAGAGGGCTCAATGGATTCGACTCATCCTGTCGGAGCTGTTCCGGATTTCGTCTCACCTCGTGTTCATGTCGTCGTACCCCCTTGAACTCGGGGCAACGACTCCTCTCATGTACGTGCTGCGCGAACG
>SMXV01000041.1 GCA_004356175.1 Acidobacteriota bacterium | reverse complement strand
CCTATCTTGCGTGCCTCGGTGAGATTTCGAGCAAGGGTCTGGATGCGAATATCGCCGTCAAACTGACCCAGCTTGGTATGGGTCTAGATGACTCGGTTGCCGCTCAACACCTTGACACGATTGCCGCTGCAGCCAGCGAAGCGTCAACAACGGTCACCATTGACATGGAGGAATCAGCTCACACTTCGACAACGTTGGCTCTCTACGAAGCCGCCCAAAAGAAACATGGCAACCTCGGTGTGGCGGTCCAGGCATACCTGATGAGAACCGCTGACGACATTGACCGCATCTCAGCCCTCGGCGGACACATCAGGCTCTGCAAGGGCGCGTACATGGAATCGGCGGACGTTGCCTTCCAGACCGCCGAGGAGGTGAATGCCTCGTTTGACCGGCTCAGCGATCAGCTCATGGGCTACGCAGACGTCCTGCCTGCAATCGCTAGCCACGACGACGGCCGTATCAACCGAGTCATTCGCGCAGCATCAGGTCGGCCAGGCGATTGGGAGTTTCAGATGTTGTACGGGATCCGTAGGGATCGCCAGGTTGAACTCGTCGGACTCGGACTCAAGATGCGGATATACGTGCCCTATGGCGAGGCTTGGTACCCGTACCTCACTCGCCGAATGGCGGAACGACCGGCGAACCTCATGTTCTTCGCAAGGGCCCTGGTCGGCCGATAGCAACACAAAAGACACATGAAGATATGAACAGTTGTACATACATCCACATGGCCCATGCCGACGCGTCGGCGTACGCGCAATGGGCGGAGCAGGCCCTGCCGACGGAGGCCGAGTGGGTATACGCCGCACGGTGTGGGCTTTCAGCCTGTCCTGGGTCGCCGATCGACATCGCCCAGGGACGAGCGAAGCCGAAGGGTGGCAACGAAGGTCTGGGTGACAGGTCAGGTGTGGCTCGCTCTGTTGGATCACAAAGCGGCGACGCGTCCCAACCGCCGTTTACAATCGGCTGGTCTGTACGAGGAGCCGCTTGACCACCACCGAGACAATCGACGACACCGAATCGAGGTTGGTCACGCCGTCGCGTGTGATCGGCGCGATCGCAGTGCTCTCCGTCTTTGGAACGCTGCTGCTGTGGTGGCTTGGCACCCTTCCCGCCGAGTCAGACGCCGAAGTGGGCAGAGAGGTCTTTGGGAATATCCCCGATCTCGTCGTAGCGATGTTCTACGTCATGGTCGCGACATTCCTTGGGGTGTCGATTGGACTGTTTGCAATGCGAGCTCGAAGCTGGCAGCGCGGCAGTAGCGAGACTCGGGCGTTGGACTTCAAGAGACGGCTTCACCGCTTCCGGCAGGGCGTTTCGATGAAGACGGTGATGGAGGATCCGGCAGCCGGCGTGATGCACTCCCTCATGTACTACGGGTTCCTCGTTCTCTTTCTCGGCACCGTTATTCTCGAGATTGATCACCTCGCTCCGGTGGGCATGAAGTTTCTCCATGGTGACTTTTATCAGTGGTACTCGATGTTCCTCGATGCTGCGGCCCTTGCATTTCTTGGCGGTGTCACCTGGGCGGCGATACGCAGATTCGGTAACCCGCCTGCTCGAATCAAGTCGAAGACTCGCCCGGAGGATGCGTGGATCCTGATTCTGCTCGCCGCGATTGGAGTCACAGGGCTCCTCACAGAGGCGGCCCGGATTGCCGTTGTCGGCAGACCAGCGTTCGAGCAGTGGTCCTTTGTCGGCTATCCGCTCTCGAACCTTGTTCCGACGTCGTCTGCAGCCGGCTTCCACCAGGGGATGTGGATTGCTCACGCCGTTGTGTTTGTGGTCTTTCTTGTCATGTTGCCGACAACCAAGCTGCGGCACATGGTCACGACCCCGGTCAACCTGGCCCTACAGCCGAGGGAACGGCCGAAGGGCGCAATGAGCGAGATGCCGAACCTGATGGAGGCCACAGACATCGAAACCGTTGGTGTCTCCACCGTTGCTGAGTTCACCTGGAAGCAGCTCTTTGACACAGACGCCTGCACGGTGTGTGGGCGCTGCACTGCGGTGTGCCCCGCGAACCAGACGGGTAAACTCCTGGATCCCAGAGAGATTATTCTCAAACTTGGCACCGTCGCTGCCCAGACAGCGGAACCACCAATCTCGCCAACCGTCGGTGATGGCGAGGCAATCACGGTTTCGTCTGACAACGTCTTTGAACTGATTACGTCGGAGGAGTTGTGGGCGTGTACGACGTGTCGTGCCTGTGATGAGGCATGCCCTGCAGGTCTTGAAATCGTTGACAAGATCCTCGACATGCGGCGATATCTGTCTCTCATGGAGTCCGACTTCCCCTCTGAACTAGGCAAGGCGTATGTGTCCATGGAGAACTCGTTCAACCCATACGGTATGGATCAGAATGCGCGGGGTGATTGGACTGACCAGCTCGATTTCGAGGTCAAACGACTCGGGGAACCCGGCGTGACAGCCGAATATCTTATGTGGGTTGGGTGTGCGGGTAGCTTCGACGACCGAAACAAGAACGTGACCGTCGCAACTGCGAGGTTGCTGCACAAGGCAGGAATCGATTTCGGCATTCTTGCTGCAAAGGAGCTGTGCACCGGAGATCCTGCGCGTAGAACCGGCAACGAGTATGTCTTTCAGGGTTTGGCGCTGCAGAACATTGAGACACTCAATGATCTCGGTGTCGACAAGATCATCACCCAATGCCCGCACTGCTTCAACACACTGGGCAACGAGTACCCCCAGTTCGGTGGCAACTACACGCTTATGCATCACTCAGAGATCCTGAGTCAGCTTGTCGAGGACGGACGTCTCACACCCACATCTACGGGCGAGACGATTGTGTTCCACGATCCGTGTTACCTCGGCAGACACAACGACATCTTCCTTGCTCCGCGCACGATCGTTGACTCCTCCGGCGTCAGAGTTGAGATGGTCCGCAACGGGACCAACTCATTCTGCTGCGGTGCGGGTGGCGGGAAGTTCTGGTTCGAGGAGGAGAAATCTGACAAGAAGATCAACATCGAACGGACAGAAGAAGCTCTCTCCACGAACCCAGACATCATTGCGACCGGTTGCCCGTTCTGTTACGTGATGATGGATGACGGAGTCAAAGAGATAGGCGCAGACGAGACCGTGATAGTGCAAGACATTGCGATGTTGCTCGACGAGAGGACGTAGAAAGGCACCTATGCACGGACGTCCCCGGGGATGCTCCGCTGCACGATCAACGAAACGGGACACAAGGGCAAAGCGATTGGGTGGGCGTTGCCGACATTTCGGGAACCTGTCGCTGGTTGGTTTCGTTCTGTATCTGATACTGTCTCGGGTCATGATTATCGGCTACCAGGGCGAACCGCACAGTTATAGCTATAGGGCAGCGACCGAGCTGTTTCCCGATGGCGATTTCGTTGGGTACAGGGGGTTCGCGGCAGCATTCGATGCCCTCGAAGCAGACGAGGTCGACCGTCTCGTGCTTCCGGTTGAGAATTCGACCACGGGTTCCGTTTTGCCGGTCCTTGACCGCTTGCCAGGCGACGACAGCCATGTCAGATTCTCGATCCTTGCTGAGCATCTCGTCGAGGTGCGCCACGCACTCCATGGAGTCCCCGGTGCCAAGCTTGAGGACGTTCGCGAGGTTCGCTCCCACCCCCAGGCGCTTGCTCAGGCCGAGCACGCCCTGCTCGAACTTGGCGTCGAGGTCGTGCCGACACATGACACCGCGGGAGCCGTCCGACAGGTCGCTGAAGCAGGCGACAAATCTGTGGCAGCGCTTGCACCGCCCCGGGCGGGAGCGGCCCACGGACTCGACATTCTGCTTGAGCACGTACTCGACCGCGATGACAACACGACACGGTTCGTTGTTCTTGCCGTCGGCGAACCTGTTGTGGATCCTGATGATGACAAGACGACCATTGTCGTCACCGGATCCCACACCCCTGGGTCACTCGCACTTGTTCTCACGGAGCTTGGGTTACGGGGCGCGAACCTGACTCGAATCGAGTCCCGCCCGGCCGGGGTTGCATGGAATTACCGTTTCTTCATCGACCTTGTGCACCCACCAGGCGAGGAGGGTCTGCGCTACGTCATCGACCCCCCACCCGCCAGCGCAGCATCGCTCATCAATCTCGGGTCGTACAAGGCGGTAGTGAAGTAGGGGAGGAAGCCTCCAGTTCTTGGTTTCTCGTCAGCGGAGAGCTATCAGCCCTCAGCTTTCAGGGCAGTGCTGAGCCATTCTTGCGGAACCGTTCTGGAATCTGTGCTGGCTAGAAACTAGAACCTTCGCTCGTTCCCTTTGCCACCATTCTGGTGGGTCCTGCTACTACCGTTCTGTCCAGGAGGCAATCGTGGCCACGAACACAGCGAGTTTCGGTTCCGGAAAACGCGAGGGGCATGATGCGTCGGTGTACTATGGGCGTCGGATGCACATTGCCGGTACCACCTTGGACATGGGTGAAGTTGCCGATCCGCCGGCATCAGTGATCGACCAGATTTTCGAATCATCCTCCGTAGACATGCACCAGATCCCCGATAACTGTGTTGCTCTGATGGTCACCTCCCCTCCATACAACGTGGGCAAGGAGTACGACGAAGATCTCGGCATCGACGAGTACCTCGACCTGTTACGTCAGGTTTTCGCTGAGACGTTCCGTGTCCTTGAGCCAGGTGGCCGGGTCGCGGTCAACGTCGCCAATCTTGGCCGCAAGCCATACATTCCCCTCAACCAGTACGTCTCTGCGTTGTTGACAGAGACGGGATTCGATCTGCGTGGCGAGATTATCTGGCAGAAGGCGAAATCAGCGGGCGGATCGTGTGCATGGGGCTCGTGGCAGTCGGCGAAGAATCCGACGTTGCGAGACATTCACGAATACGTCATCGTCGGATCGAAAGGTTCGTACGCTCGGGTTCGCAAGGGCGAGGACACGATCACAAAGGAGCAGTTTCTTGAGGCAACTGTGTCGATATGGAACATACTGCCAGAGTCGGCACGCAGAGTTGGGCATCCTGCGCCATTCCCTGTAGAGCTTCCCAGCAGACTCATTGAGTTGTATACCTTCGAGAACGATCTGATTCTCGACCCATTCCTTGGGTCGGGCACAACAGCCGTCGCGGCGGTTGAGTCGAACCGGCACTTCGTTGGCTACGAGCTCAACGCCGAATACATCGGGATTGCGAATCGCCGAATCCATGAAGGACACACGGGAAAACGCTCGGTCCGAGTCTGATATGGCACCCATAGAGAAGGCTATTCTCGTGACCGTGCCTTGGCTTGTTGGTGGGCTGCTCGTCTCGCTACCGCTGCTACTTGTCGACATTCGTTCTGATCCGCTGAGAGGATTCATCGTTCAGCTGAGTGGGCTGGTGCTTTTCGGAATCGTGCTTAGCCAAATGGTCGTGTCCCTTGGTTCCTCGGGATGGTTCAACGGTTCGGGCTGGGGCAACATCACGGAGACCGTCGCAAGTGGAGTCGCTCTGGTTGTTCTCGTCACCGGAACGGTCGGTCTTGTCACCCTCGCGTCGTCAGCAGCGATGAGGTTCGATCCGTCAACTCAGTTTCTTCAGTTGATTTCGGCGCTCGACATTGCGTGGGTGGTCGCGGCAGTCACCATAGGGGCATACCGAGCGTGGGGACGGGGCCCTGCCGTGGTCGGAGGTTTGGCGATCGGTCTTGTGTGCGTATGGTCGATCGGTCGATATCTCCACAATGTCGGGTTCGGACCAAATGGCGAATGGGTTGTGTCATCGTCCGACCTCATGCGTCTGGTGCTCCCATACGACGTGGCCGCTGCGCTCGTCGCTACAGCCGTGTTCACCTTCGGCGTGGTTGCTTCTGCTCAGGGGGCGGCTCATGTGATTGAGCAGCCAAGTCCCCAGTCGTAGGAGGAGAAGACGATCTTTGGCCGGTGGAGCTCCACGTAGTCCGCGTCATCTTCTGCGAGCCACGGCCGGATGGCTTCGGCCATTTTCGATGCTCGCGCCGGACGAAGCGTTGGCATTGCGTTGGGCCGCTGAAAATCGGCCCCATACCACTTCAGAATCCGTGACAGACGAATCGTATTCGTGGTCCGATCGATCGCCGCGCCGCCGTTACTGAGATACGAGCGCATCTGCGTGTCGAGCTGCTGGTCGACATCTCTTCCAACAAAGGGTGTTCCGCTGAGCGTTGGGCATGACACAGAACCGCACACCAACGCCCCATGTATCCGCGGATCCTTGAAGCGCCGAATCTTTCCGTGCTCGATGTCGTCGAGGGACAAAGTAACGCCTTGGACGGTTGCCCACACGCCGAAAAACGCGCCAGGCACTCTGAGCACAGATGCGTAATCATGAGATCGAGCGTCACCCGCGCGGGAGAGCGCTCCCGCGTTGTAGAGATTGATCCAATACGCGAGCGCTTCGTCTGCGTCGAGGCCGTCTGGGTTGATCGCGGCAAGTTCGTCGCGGTACCGTCCGAGTGTCGAGAGCGCCGACGGAAGCGCCCTGACGCCGTCAGCCGAAACGGCCTTGAGAACTTCAGCCAGCAGAGTGTGATCTACAACCGCGGTGCCCGATGGATCGGGCGCAGCCACGCGGCGAGCGTAGAGCATACGCCACCCGATGAGAAGAGCGTTCGGTTTCGTGTTCACGGAGGAGAAACTACGTGGCGTTGACAAATGTTCCCGGTCTCATCGGAATCGAAATGTCAGATCTCCGGCGACTCAGGTCTCAGTGGGTTGGAGATCCTAAGCACGGCGTAGCCCGCAAGGCCCGAGACAATGGACCCGATGAAGATCCCGAGTTTGGCCTCTGCCGTTAGCAATTCACTGGTGAATGCCAACTCGGTGATAAAGAGGGCCACCGTGAAGCCAACGCCAGCGAGCATGCCAAGTCCAAGCACCGTGGCGAACGAGGTCCGATTTGGCAGTACACCGAGTCCGAGTTTGACCCCAAGCCATGTTGCAGCAATGACTCCCAACGGTTTTCCGACGAGAAGTCCAATGGCGACCCCGAGGGCAACTGGCGCGGTTACCTGCTCGGCAAAACTTGCTTCGTTTCCTACGAATCGGACACCCGCATTTGCCAGGGCAAACAGTGGGACAATCAGGAAGGACGACCAAGGATGGAGCGCGTGCTCAAGACGGTTGAGCGGCGAAATCGAAGCAATGGATACGCGCGCGAGATCTCGGGCATCGGCATCGAGTCGGTCTGCTGAATCGGGGGAGGCTCTGTTGGTGTCCCATCGGCTCAATATTCTGACCATCTTCTGTCTGAACGTTTCATCTGAGTATTTGGCGTAGGCCGGTGTCATGAGTCCGAGAATGACGCCGGCAATGGTTGCGTGCACACCTGATTCGAGAAACAAGAACCAGATGACGAAGGCGACGGGCACATAGAACAACAGACTTGAAACGCCTGCCTTCTTGGCGAAGTGAATAGCGATTAGCAGCGCTGCAGCAAACGCGAGGTAGCCGAAGTCGATTTCGCTTGTGTAGAAGACGGCGATGACGAGGATTGCGCCGATGTCATCGACGATCGCAAGGGCGAGGAGAAAGAGTTTTGCGCTCACCGATATGCGCGAGCCCAGGAGCGCAACAATGCCAACAGAGAACGCGATGTCTGTCGCCATTGGCACCCCCCAACCTTTGATGGCTTCGGGATCACCGGTTCCGACCACAAACGCAACGTAGATCAATGCTGGGACGATCATGCCTCCAAGCGCCGCAATTACTGGGAGAGATGCCTTTTTGAGCGAGTTCAGCTCGCCAACGGCGAGCTCTCGTTTGATTTCAAGGCCGACGACGAAGAAGAACACCACCATGAGGCCGTCGTTGATGATGTCCTTGAATGACTCGGCAATGTGAACAGGGCCGAAAGCGACCTCAATGGGGGCATTGAACAACGTGAAATATGACTCGTACCACATCGAGTTTGCCCAGATCAATGCAATTACCGCGGTGACGAGAAGAATGCCCCCACCCGCTGCCTCTACGCGGGTGAATTCGATGGCAGGCCGTACGAAGCGTTTCGGAACCAGCGAGTCACCGCCCAGCCACGTTTCATGTATCGGTTCATCGATGCCTGCCACGGTGGTAGAGCCTACTCAGGTCTGTGGTTCACGACTTGTACGTCGGTATGAGTCCGTCGCCATCTGCTACAGACCGTTCGATCACTGGAGCAATATCGATACGCGGTACCATCGCCCCACGGAGGTACAGACGTGGCGTACGACATCTTGCTGATCATTGGTGGTCTCATTGTGCTCGTGGTGGCGGCCGATCGGCTTGTTGTGTCCGCCGTGAACCTCGCGAAGGCGCTCAATGTCTCAGCCGTCATTGTCGGTGCTGTCATCGTTGGGTTTGGCACGTCTGTGCCAGAGTTTGTCGTATCGATCGTGGCGGCGTCGAAGGGCGAAACTGGACTCGCGATGAGCAACGTGCTTGCTTCGAACACAGCAAATCTAACGCTCGTCCTCGGTTCGGCAGCGCTGATATCCGTCCTTGTGACAACGCACTCCGTCGTGAGACGTGAAGGATTACTCATGCTCGGTTCTGTTTGCGCCTTTGCGGCCGTCTTGGCAGACGGCACCGTATCGGTCTCGGAGGGAGTCGGTCTTGTCGCTGGGATGTTCGTGGCCATCGGATTACTCATCTACTGGGCAAATGACGGAGCCGCCGAACCAGACGAACACGAACCGGGCACTGTCGAGGAGCCTCGACATATTGGGCGCGACGTTGCTATTGGCCTCGTCGCACTTGCTGCCACAGTCGTCGCTGGTCGAGTACTGCTCAACGGCGTCCTGTCAATCGGCGAATCAGCTGGTTTGTCCGTTGTGTTCATGGGTCTCATCACCGGCGTGGGCACAAGCCTGCCGGAACTCTCGGCTGCGTTCGCGGGCGCGCGCAGAGGGGCATCGGACCTTGTTCTCGGGAACGTGCTCGGATCGAACGTCTTCAACTCTCTTGGGGTTGCCGGTGTCGCTGCGATTCTCGGCCCGGGCAGCGTGTCCGCGGTGCCGCCTGTGTTGATCTCGATCATGGTTCTCTCGGCCGTGTTTGCTGGCGTGTTCGCGTATTCCTCGCAGCGCATAAGCCGTGTGGAGGGATTGCTCCTGATCGGCACGTTCGGCGTCTACTCACTCTTGTCGCTGTGACACCATCAAACGAATCGGTGATGGCGGCGCTGCGTGAACTCATCTCGTACACGAAGCTCGAAGACGGAAAGAGCCAATCATTCAGGACACGAGCCTATGAGAAAGCCGTAGACGCAATCGCATCAAACGCGAGTCGTGTGTGCGACATGACTCTCGCAGAACTCACCGAAATCGACGGTATTGGCGACAGTACGGCTCGAAAGATACTGGAGTTCTCGTCGACCGGAGAGATTGCGAAGGTCGAGCGGCTCAAGGACCGCTTCCCTCCATCGATGATCGAGTTGATGCGGATCCCTGGTCTCGGTCCGAAAAGGGTCCTGTTGTTGCAGGACTCCCTGCAGGTTGTTGATGTCGAGGGATTGACTCGCGCAATCGAGAAGCAGCAGCTACGAACCCTGCCCGGTCTTGGGGAAAAATCTGAGGAGAAGATCGCACAGGCAATCTCGCTCCTCGGCCTCCATTCCGACGATTCTCGCATGGAGATTGCCGATGCCATGGAGACCGCCCACCGTGTGATTTCTGAACTCGAAAGCGTCGATGGAGTACTGACAATTGAGTACGCGGGCAGTCTGCGACGGCTCTCAGAAACGATCGGCGACATAGACATCCTTGTCACCGCCGACTCAGGATCGCTCGTGGTTGAGGCGTTCGTCAACCTGCCCGGAGTGACAGCCATTCTCGGATCGGGAACGACAAAGGCGTCGATCGTTATGGGAGATCGGGTACAGGTCGATCTTCGTGTCGTACCAACTGAGTCGCTCGGCGCAGCGCTCATGTATTTCACCGGTTCAAAGGCACACAACATAGCGCTACGCACGAGAGCGATCGAACGGGGTATGACGCTCAACGAATACTCGCTGTCTGATGTCAACTCCGGGGACGTTGTTGCTGCGAAAACTGAGGCGGACATCTATGCAAAACTCGACCTGCCATGGATAGCACCTGAACTGAGAGAGGATACTGGGGAGATTTCTGCGGCCGAGAACGGAACACTTCCGGCCCCCATTGCTCAAGAGGAGTTGCGCGGCGACCTGCACGTCCACACAAGCTGGTCAGGGGACGGTCGCAGCTCCCTGCACGACATGCTCGACGCCGCCGTGGAACTTGGCATGGAGTTCATAGCAATCACGGACCACGCAGAGGACCTCGTGATGAACGGACTCTCGGAAGAGCGTATGCTCGGGCAACGGAGAGAGATTGAGAGCCTCCGTCCGTCGTACCCGACTCTCACGATTCTGCACGGTGCCGAGCTCAACATCGGAAGAGACGGGTCGATCGACTACAGCCCAACCTTTCTGGACGGATTCGACTTTGGGGTTGCGTCGATTCACTCGTACTTTGAGCTGAGCGTCGCCGAGCAGACCGAGCGGCTCCTCGCTGCGATCGAGAATCCCGCTGTGAACGTGATTGGGCATCCAAGCGGACGGATGCTCGGAAAGCGCGGCGGCATCGAATTTGACGCTGACGCGGTGTTCGCCGCCGCTTCCTCATCTGGCACAGCGCTTGAGATCAACAGCCACCTGAAAAGGCTCGATCTGTCGGCTCCGATGCTTCGCCGTGCCGTGGAAACCACCGACGTGCTCTTCGCAATCTCGACGGACGCGCACCACGTATCTGCGTACAACCACCAACGGTGGGGTGTCGCTCAGGCGCGAAGGGGATGGGTCCCGTCGCACCGTGTCGTGAACTGCCTTCAGCTCGATGATTTTCTTGCCTGGGTTGGAGAACGGCGGAACTGATGCACCAGCAACGTCGTTATCTAGGTCTATGGGGAAGATAGAGGCCAAAGTCAACGCGCGCCGTCGATCTGCGTGGGCAGGTACGGCTGGTGTCGCCGTGACCCTCGGCGTCACCGAGCTACTTGCCGGTCTATCGCCGTCGATTCCGTCAGCGATTTCGTCGATCGGTTCGTATGTGGTCGACGTGACCCCTGCATGGCTCGAGTCGTTCGCCATTTCTACCTTTGGCACCGCGGACAAGGCCGTGCTCGGGTTGAGCATGGTCATTGTCGCGCTTCTGTTTGGCTGGCTGCTCGGCAACAATTCCTCGGTGTCTCCGTGGCCGATCCTTATCGGGTTCGCACTGTTCGCGATTGTGGGAATCGCCGCCCAGCTTGGTGACGCCGCTGCTGAGACCGGAATCGTCGTCGTCTCAACACTCATCGCAGGAGTCGTCGGTCTTCTCACCTGGTATGGCATCAGAGAGTGGACGAAGCCCAAAGAGCGCGATGTCACCGATGGCGACATTCCGAGCATCGAGCGACGAAGACTTCTTCTTGCAGTCGGTGCAGCTGCAACCGTGTCAGTTCTCATGATCGGTGTCGGAAGGGCGAAGATACGATCGAGGGCGGAGGCTCAGCTCGAAGCACTCGATCTACCCGTGCCCTTCACAGCGGAGAAAGACCCCACAGGCGAAAATGATTTCGATCTGAAATTGGTTGCGCCGATCGTTGTCTCAAACACTACGTTCTATCGAATCGACACTGCGCTGGTTGTCCCCGCAATCGACCCAGAGGAGTGGACCTTGACCATTCATGGAATGGTCGACAAGGAGGTTGTGCTCACGTACGACGACATTCTCAATATGCCGCTCGTCGAGAAATATGCGACTCTCGCATGTGTATCGAACGAAGTCGGCGACCACCTCGTTGGCAACGCCTTGTGGACGGGCGTGCCCCTCCCCGACATTCTCAACCTTGCCGGTGTACAGCCTGGCGCCGACCAGATCGTTGGCCGATCGGTTGACGGATGGACCGCTGGGTTCCCTACCGAGCTTGCGTTCGACGGACGCGATGCTCTGCTCGCTGTTGGTATGAATCGCGAGATTCTTCCAGCCAATCATGGCTTCCCTGCTCGCCTTGTGATTCCTGGCCTCTATGGCTACGTGTCCGCTACAAAGTGGATCACAGAGATTGAACTCACGACGTGGGATGGTTTCGACGGATATTGGATTCCCCGCGGCTGGGCGAAAGAAGGTCCAATCAAGACGCAGTCTCGGGTGGATCGACCCAAGTCCGGCGGTCGTATACCGATCGGTACATACGTATTCGGCGGTGTTGCTTGGGCGCCGACCGTCGAAATCGAACAGGTAGAAGTACAGATGGATGACGGACCATGGCAGACCGCTGAGTTGACAGAGCCGTTGTCGACCAATAGCTGGATTCAGTGGGCGTTTGAGACAGATGTATCTGAAGGACCGCACACTCTGAGGGTGAGAGCGACCGACAGGACTGGCCAGACCCAGTCCGAGTTGCGAGTGGCACCTCGTCCAAACGGCGCAGAGGGATGGCACATGATTCGGTTCGTGGCGACCACCTAGTCGCACCGGCTGGCCATCCTCGTATTCGCTGTCGCATGTTGCCGTATGCTTGTTTGATGGATTCCAAAGCGAAACCCGCCAGCTCTGACGCCGTGACACCTGAGATCATTTCCGACGACGATACTGCACCAGACACGCCCGAGGCTCAGCCCCATGTCTCGGAACCGTCCAAGCTGATACGTATCGCATCGATGACACGAGCGATGCTTGAGGAGGTACGGGCTGCACCTCTCGACGAGGCAGGCCGGGTTCGCCTCGTAGCAATATACGAGCAGTCGATTGGTGAACTGCGCGAGGTTCTATCCGATGACCTCGTGGAAGAACTCGATGCAGTCTTCATTCCGATTACGTCCTCTCCATCGGAAGCAGAACTTCGTATCGCCCAAGCGCAGCTCGTTGGTTGGCTTGAAGGTCTCTTTCATGGCATCCAGGCATCGCTTATTACCCAGCAGATGGCGGCATCGCAGCAGCTCGAACGGATGCGATTTCAAAGCGCGATTGAAGCTGGAGAGCGCGACGAACGCGGCAATGGTCTTTACCTCTGATGCGGTCCTGATTCGATGAGCCTGTACACCCTCCATACCCCGCCCCCGCTTGAGGATCCGGTCATGGTGTTCGGGCTTGCTGGCTGGGGCGACGCGGCTTCAGCAGCGAGCGACGCGGCCGACTGGCTCGCCGAAGGGGGACAGCCGATTGTCACGTTCGATCCCGACTCCATATTCGACTACCGATCGAATCGTCCCATTCTTCGCTTTGGTCCAGGACTGCCGCACACTGTGTCGTGGCCGCGGACGGAGATCATCCATGTGAAGCCCTCAGGGCGCGACGTACTCGTACTGGTGGGGAACGAGCCTGATTTTGCTTGGGAGTCGATTTCCGACGCACTTGCGAATCTCGCTCAGCGCTTCGGTGTGTCGCATCTCGTGACCCTCGGGGCGGTGCCTACCCCGATTCGCCATGACGAAGTTCCCCCTGTTTTCTGCACAGCGTCCGACCCCAGACTGCTACAGGGCGGCGACGAACTGCTCCTCGATGAGATTGTCGTGCCTTCGTCGGCTGGAACCGTCTTTCGGACGGCAATCCAGGAGGTCGGAATCGAGGCAATCGGCTACTGGGTCCAGGTTCCGCAGTATGTCGGTCGGCCCTATCACACAGGAGTTCTCGCTCTTTTGCGGAAGGTGGCAGTACAGGTCGGTGCGGAATTCGATCTCAGTGAGCTCGAGGAGGAGTCACGAGTTCAGCTTGAACGTCTCGACGAGATAATCGCACAGCGAACGGACGCAGCAGCCTTCATCGAGAGTCTTGGTAACAGCGTCGGTACGACCACCAAGATCCCCGACGATCTACCATCCGCCGACGAAATTGCCGATGAGGTATTGGAGTTTTTACAAAATCCGGAACTTGAAACATGAGGAAGAAGCGTCTAGCTTTCGGCTCTTAGCTGTCGAACGTCTGGGCCCCATCCTTCTGACTGATAGCTGATAGCTGAAAACCTTCCCCATCAGTTCCCCAGAATCCCTACAAATAGCGTCATAACTGAAAGCACCGCCGTGACCGCAATCATTGCCCATACTGACCATGTCAGGCCTTTGACGGAGCTGATCTGATCCCGGAGGGCAGCGGTCAGGGCAGCGAGTTCGGCGTCGGATGCTGATCCAGCTGAAGTCTGCTGCACTTTTGTAGCAGAGGTTCGATCACGCCGCGACGTTGTGGCTGCTGCTGTTTCGGTCGGAATCACAAACTCGTCGATTTCGTCCTGGATTGAGGCGGTGGAGGTTGGGTCCCCTTCAGAGACTGGCACGAATGAGATGACTTCACCGTCGGTGGGGTGCCCGAGGTAGAGCGTGGTTGCACCCGAAATTTCGATTGTCTGAATTCTCTGTCCATCAGCGAATATGCCGTTGCGCGAGCCGGCGTCCTCGACCTTCCACGCCGACCCGTCGAAGGACACCACTGCATGCTTGCGTGAAATGCCTGGCCGGACTATGCGGACGGTCGAGGCAGCGTCGGAACCAATCAATGCCGTCGTGTCATTCTCGACGGTCGTGTCGGCTCCCTGATACATGATGGTGAGTGGCAACGTACTCCCCCAAAACTCGCGGTCTGTCGCGCACAGAGTAGCCATGCCGCAGCGCTCTAGCTGTTCCTATGCGAATGTGGACGGCATGTTCTCCGCCTTCTGCTGGTTGCCAATTCGACAGGAGGATGTTGTGTCGTATCCGCCGAGTATGTTGGCAAAAAAAGGAATACACACACCGCCATAGTCGTTATATGGTTCACGGATAGAGAAGGGGTACGGTACACGTGCTTACGTTGAGCGATTTGATGTGGGAATCGGACGCCGATTGGAGAGAAGCTGCGGCGTGCAGCGGTGTCGAGAGCGACATTTTCTTTCCGGCGTCAGAAGAAGAGTCCGCGACCCAGGAAGCACGGGCGATCTGCGCCGAATGCCCTGTGCGCGAGGCGTGTTTGTCATACGCGCTGACCACCAACCAATCTGCTGGCGTGTGGGGCGGTATGGACGCGGGCGAGCGCCGACGCATGCGACGACGTTTACGTGATCGTGAGCGTCGCAAAGCTTCCTAAACGAACGACATCGATCAGGTGACACGCAAGAGCGGCAGTTACCTACGTCGCTGAGTTCTTGACTGAGGTCTCCGATGAACGTTGTTTTGTCGTGACTGTTTTTGCGCCGAGCACAGTGAAGAACAGAACGATTGGTATGAGTGCCATCGTCGCCGATCCAGATGTGTCAGCGTGGTAGCTGATTACGAGTCCTGTGACGACAGAGAAGACTCCGATTGCGCCCGCTGTGATCATCATCGTCGGGATTCTCCTCACCAACAAAGCGGCCGTAGCGGGGGGGCCGACCATTAGCCCAAATACGAGCAGGGTTCCAACCGTCTGGAACGAGCCGACTATCGCCAAAGTGATCAGTACGAGAAGCATGGCGTGTGTGGCGCGAGGATTGAGGCCGAGGAGTTCGGCCTTTCGTTCGTTGAACGACAAGGCAACCAGTCTGCGAAACAGCAACATGGTTCCGGCCACCGATACGACCGCGACAGCGGCAAGCACGGCAATGTCAGACGCTGATACCGCGAGAACGTTGCCAAACAGGATGGCCGTGAGCGTCCGGCTCGCATTCGGTGTTGTAGAGATCAAGATGACGCCAACCGAGAGCATTCCAGCGAAGAGCAGTCCGATGCCGGTGTCCTCTGAGAATTCGGTCTGTCGGTGTACAAAATTGATACCGGCAATCATGACGAGGGCCGCGCCGACTGCGCCGAGTAGCACATTGAAGTCGAACAGCACTGCAAGCGCGATTCCTGGAATGACACCATGCACAAGCGCGTCCCCAAGGAACGTCATGCCTCGAATCACGACCCATGTCCCGACAACTGCGAACACGACGGCCGCAAGTGAGCCTGCTACGAGAGCCCGTAGCTGGAAAGCGTGTGAGAAGGGATCAATCAGCCAGTCCATGATGACTGGACACTAGTCCCCTGTCCGATAACCTCTGCGCTGTTCTATCGCCCAGGAACGCCGCTCGCGGCGTCCTCGTCCTCAACGCAGTCCAGACTACGCCTTCGTCCTGCGTCCTTGCGACCAACGCCCCTGAATCGACATCGACAACCCAAACGTTACCGGACAGGGCACTAGTAATCAGTGCGCCCGCAGTGGTCCCTCGCCGAACGGAGGCTGGCTACTTCTCGGTGACGGTGACGGAATCGATTGTGACAGGAGCGTGTGGCCGGTCCTGTGCTCCGGTTGCACCCGCCGCAATGGCATCGACGATGTTGAGCCCTTCGGTCACCTCGCCGAAAATCGTGTACTGGTTGGGGAGTCCGTAATCGGCGTGCATGATGAAGAACTGGGACCCATTCGTATGCGGTCCCGAGTTTGCCATGGCGAGGGTGCCACGCTTGTAGCTCGTGCGAGAGTGGGTTTCGTCCCGGAACTTGTATCCCGGGCCGCCCGTACCGGTTCCCGTCGGATCGCCGCCCTGGATCATGAAACCCGGGATGATACGGTGGAAGATGACGCCGTCGTAGAAGCCTTCATTCCCGAGGAATACGAAGTTGTTGACGGTCTGAGGTGCGTCCGCTGCGTACAGGTCTGCCGTGATATCACCGGCGCTTGTGTGGAGCACAACGGAGTACGTCTTGGACAGGTCGATTTTCAGTTCTGGCGGCTCGCTGTACTGGTTGGCCATTGGGCGCTCCTGTGTGATGGTGAGTTGACTCAGAACCCGCGTCGTTTGCGTTTCTTGATTGACTTTGCGGTGAACGGGGCCTCCTCAGGGGGAGGTTGCCACGTAGCGAGTTCCGCTAGGCGCGGATCGTTCGAGAACATCTTGACAATCGGAATGTTCAGGTCAGCCCGTCGTTGAATCCCCAGAACTTCGTTGACCTGGTCCCACTCGACGAGAGTCACAACGAGTCCCTGCTCTCCAGCTCGCGCAGTTCTCCCGCTTCGATGCAGGTAGGTCTTGGGATCGTCCGGCGGATCGAAATGGATGACGACGTCGACGCCGTCAATGTGTAGCCCTCGTGCTGCCACGTTTGTCGCTACCAGTACGTTCACATCTCCGTCGGAGAATCTACTCAGAGATTTCTCCCTGGTGCGCTGAGGTAGGTCGCCGTGGATGGGGGCGGATGCCACACCGAGCTCCTTGAGTTCCTTTGACAGGCGGTCGGCACCAGCCTTCGTGCGGGTAAACGCCAGAATTCGGTGGTTGTGGCGAGATAGCTCCGCCACCACCTTTGCCTTGTCCATGTAGTGGACCTTGAGAAATCGGTGCTCCATCGTCTCAACTGTTTCGCTGCCAGAATCAACCCGATGATCAATCGGATCGGTCATGTAGCGATCGATGAGTTCCTGGACCTGGTGATCAAGCGTTGCCGAGAAAAGGAACGTTTGACGCTTCTCGGGTAGTTGAGACATAATTGCGCGGACCTGGGGCATGAATCCCATGTCGGCCATCTGGTCGGCCTCGTCGATTGTGACGATTCGGATGTCGCGTGGATCGAGCGCTCGACGTTCCAGGAGGTCAATAAGACGGCCAGGTGTTGCAATTGCTATAGAGGCACCTGCGACGAGAGCTGACGTCTGTGATTCCATCGGTGCTCCGCCGTACACCGAGACCGCAGTGAGCCCCCGTAACGCAAGGAGGGGTGCGAGGGCCCTTGTCACTTGCACTGCGAGTTCACGTGTCGGTACAAGGACAAGTCCTTGTGGACGTTTTGGTTTGGCCTTCTCCACTCGCATAATCATGGGAAGCCCAAACGCAAGGGTCTTTCCGGACCCTGTCTCTGCTTTCCCGGTGATGTCTCTTCCCGCGATCGCGTCGGCCATCGTCATCTCTTGGATGGGGAAAGGGGTGGTAATCCCGTTCGCTGCGAGTTCCGCAACCAGGTCTGGTGCCACACCCAGGGAGGCGAAGGATGTCGCGGTTTCAGTGGTTTGGTCTGTAGTCATGCTCCGAGGGCGAGGTAGAGGAGGTATGCCCCTCGCTGAAGGTAGTCGCGCCTCGGGAATAGTCCACCTCTCACGTGGAGCGGTTATCAGGAGCACAGGTCCGTATCGACTGCGCACGCCTTGACGATCGTGCATCACTACTCGCTGCGGGCTCGGTTCCGCCACTCCGCCACCGGGAGTGATGGAACCTCGCCCCTTGCGACTCGAGCGTCTGAACGCCGAGCCATACACACCCCTACCGACCCACGCCACTAACCGCCGATGTACTGCGGGTCTATGGCAAAGATAAGATTCGACCCCCCTATGGCCGAGCCGATAAGCCCATGGACCTTCGGCAACAGGTTGGTTGCATAGAACGTTGCTGTGGTGACCTTTGCAGACATCCACGGGTCTTTGTCCACATGGGGCAACGCTACAAGTGCACTCACGGCAAGGTAGTACCCGCCAGCGAGCGTTCCGAGCATCTCTTGGTACGGTGTTGCACCGGCCATTCTGGCCTGAACATCGGGCGACGAATTCAACCACGACGTGGCCTTGCGCACGACCTTTGTAGCGTTTGCCAGTTCGGTTCGCACCCCAGCGAGTGGCTCTCCAGCCCTTTCGAGCTCGGCATCAAGAGCCTCAATCTCCGCAAGGTACTTTTCGATGACGGCGCCGTTGTCCATTGGCAGCTTCCGCATTACGAGGTCGATGGCTTGAATTCCGTTCGTGCCTTCATAGATTGGCGTGATCCGTACGTCTCTATAGAACTGTGCGGCGCCGGACTCCTCGATGAATCCCATGCCGCCAAAGACTTGAATCCCCATTGATGCGACTTCGACGCCGCGGTCTGTGCACCATGACTTTGCTATCGGTGTCAGCAGCGCGAGTCTGTTACCTGCTTCGAGTCGTTCCGCTTCGGAATGTGCACTGTGAAGAACATCGTCGGCAGCCGCCGCCGCGTAGACCAGGCATCGCATGGATTCGGTATACGCCTTCATGGTCATAAGGGTCCGGCGCACGTCAGCGTGCTCGATGATTGGAGACGGCTCCGAGGACCCGAGTGCGCGTCCCTGCAAGCGTTGTTTTGCGTACTCCGCTGCATGTTCATACGCCCGTTCGGCTACGGAGAGCCCTTCAAGCCCGACTTCGAGGCGCGCCTGGTTCATCATGGTGAACATGTAGCGCATGCCCTGGTTCTCTTCTCCGACGAGAAATCCTGTTGCGCCGTCGAACGAGAGCACGCATGTCGGGCTTGCGTGAATACCGAGTTTGTGCTCGATCGACACGACTTCGATTTCATTCAGTTCCGCCGGGGAACCGTCGGCATCAAGCCGAAACTTTGGTACGAGGAATAGTGAGATTCCATTCGTACCGGGAGGCGCATCCTCGGTTCGTGCAAGGACCATGTGAATGATGTTGTCTGCGAGATCGTGGTCGCCCCATGTGATGAAGATTTTCGTGCCGCTGATTGCGTAGGTGCCGTCTCTGTTGGGAACCGCCTTGGTCCGTATCGCGCCGAGGTCAGACCCGGCCTGCGGTTCGGTCAGTACCATCGTGCCGGTCCACTCGCATGAGATGAGGTTCGCGAGGTACTTGTCGCGGAGTTCATCGCTGCCATGTCGGGTCAGCAGCGTGATACCGCTCCCAGTGAGCATCGGTATGAGTGAGAACGCAAGATTCGCTGACGTCATCATTTCAGAGAGTGCCAGTCCAATTGTCCTTGGGAAGCCGTGGCCACCAAAGTCCTGTGAGCCGGTCACCGCGGTCCATCCAGATTCGACCAGCTTCGACCAGACAGGTTTGAACTCGTCGGGCGTGATTACGCTTCCGTCTTCCAGCGACACGCCTTTCCGGTCGCCAATTTCGTTTGTTGGAGCAAAGACCTCCGAGAAGAAACGAGCAGCTTCGCTGAGCACGCCCTCAACCGTCTCGATATCAACATGACCGAAATCTGGAAGATTTAGTATCGAGTCGAGATCCCCAATCGTGTCAAGCACAAACAGCATGTCGCGAACCGGCGGCGTATAGGTGGCCATCCCCGCAGGGTACTCACCCCCCGAGGGACGGTTGCCTTTCGAGCAGACACATCGGGCGTAGTTGGTACATGGGCTGCAAGCTCCGCAGGTTCGTCCCCCCCTGAAGGTGGGACCGGCGGCCCTTGCCGCCAGGGGGAACAGCGAGCAGGCGTGCCAATCAATGCCGTCTTACGATCTTGCGGTCCTCCGGGTCCGGCGACCCGCGATAGCCACCCTTCTTGATACCCTTGGTGTATCCACCAATTCTTGGAGAACCCATGCGTCTTCGCACATTCGTTGTAGCTTTGTCGGCACTGGCATTGCTTGGTGCTGGATGCAGCAGTGCCACTTCTGACGGCGCGCCAGCGGACAATCCAACCACCACGACCGGCGCTGATTCAGCCGCAACGTCGACGACCGTGGACGCCGGAGTCCAGTCCCAGGAGGGAGACTCGCTGATAGTGCAGGACGGAGACATTCTTGAGGTTCACTACGTGGGCACCCTTGACGACGGATCACAGTTCGACTCATCGCGTGATCGTGGTGTGCCGTTCACATTCACCGTGGGCGTCGGTCAGGTGATCGGCGGATTTGACGACGCGGTCCGCGGCGGCAAAGTGGGCGACGTTCGCACAGTTCGGATCGAGCCAAAGGACGCGTATGGCGAATGGAGCGAGGACAACGTCATCGAAGTTCCTTTCAACCCCGAGCAGGGTGACGCGAAGGTCGGCGATGAGGTGTTCCTCACAAGTGGTCAAGCCGTCACAGTCATCTCCATCACAGACGAGATCGTGACGCTTGATGCCAACCACGCTCTTGCAGGCGAAGCGCTCACATTCGAGATCGAGATCTTCTCCATCACGCGTGGCTAGAACCGTTCCTCCTGGTTCCTTTCTTGGGACCTTCCCAGATCGCCTGGAACGTCTCTGACGTCTTTGTTAGTTCGCTGGCGGTCCCAACGGCGACAATCCGACCGTTCTCCATCACAATGACCCTGTCGGCTCGTGCAAGAGCGGCATGTCGGTGTGAAATCACCAACGATGCAACACCCTTTCTCGTCTCGGAGAGCCTGCGCCAGAGTGTCTGCTCCGTCTCGACATCGAGTGCCGATGACACGTCATCGAGTACCAGCAGTTGCGCTGGCCGTGTCAACATGCGTGCCGCAGCTGACCGTTGAATCTGTCCTCCCGAGAGGCGGACGCCCCGCGGACCAATCATGGTCTCGAGGCCGCCAGTCATTGCCTCGATGTCCTGCTCCATCGTTGCAATGTAAATCGATTCATCAAGTCGTCCGGATTCCAGGTCGGATCCCAGAATCAGATTCTCGCGCAGAGACATGGAGAACAGCTTGGGTGCCTGTGGCGTGTACGCAACGCGTGGCGGTACGCACCACGTCGAAGGCTCATTGACCTCCTCACCATTCCAGGTGATTGTGCCGGAGTCGCGCGGGAGCAGGCCCAGAATGGTGCGGACCAGCGTTGTCTTGCCGGATCCGATCCTCCCTGTGATAACAACGAACTCGCCCGCCGCAATGTCGAGATCGACATCGTCAATTCCATGATGCGTGTCGCCGTAGTGGAACGTCAGACCGCGAATCGAGAGCGACTCGAATGGCTCGGGAACACCAACATACGGTGGAGCAGTGGGGGTATCACTGTCGAGCCCGAGTTCAGTCGACTTGACTATGCGCTGCCACGGCTGACCGGCCATCACGGCACTGAGGCGCTCCATGCTGACACTTCCCTGCTTCGATCGTGCGATATACACACCGTAGAAGTACGCAGAATCAGTGACGAGTGCCAACAGGTAGACGAACAGTGCGAACTGCGCGAGGGACATGCCCGATGAGCCTGTCGCATTGAGCGTGCCAGCCGCAAGCAGCAGGACGATGCCTGTTCCAACATTCACCGTACTTCTGAAGGTCGCCTCGAGCACCGATGTCAGCGTCCGGTCCTTGATCATCGCCAACCGCCTCTCGTTGTTGAGACTGTTGAACCTCGAGAGCATGTGAGACTCGGCACCAGCAACCTTTACCGACTGGATCGCACCGAACGTCTCTCCGAGAAAACCCGTAATAGCTTCGGTCGTGTCACGCGCGACCGTGCGATATCGGCGGACGAGTCCTCCAGTGCGATTTGCGACGACACCGACGACAACCACAGGAATCGCGACGATGAGTGTGGTCGTGGGTGCGATTGAATACATGATCGCGAACGAGATCGTTCCGGAGACAATCCCTCCCACGAAATCGACAAATAGGTCGAAGGGTTGCACGATGTGCTCGGTATCGTCCCTGAACTTGCTGACGATCTGACCTGGTGTCTCCGATGTGCCAACTGCTCCCGGAAGCTCGTAGATACGCACGAGTAGGTTGCGTCTCATTGTGTTGCCGGCTCGGAAGAGGAGGGACGCATGGTTACGCATGCCGAGCACGATGAAGACAGCTCTAAAAGCAGCGTATCCGAAGAGTGCGACGACAGCCATGGCTACCCCGTTCCTGTCGACGCCGTCAACGAGCGCTTCGAAGAATCGGGCAGCGATGAGGCCTACGAGTACCGGCATCGTCCAGATGCCAATCCACAGAAACAGAGCAACGCCGTATCGGATTGGTTGTGCTGCCATCATCCTGGCCTGGACGCGCCAGAACGAGATTTTGGCTTCGTTCGTCATACGAGTGCCTGCTCCATTCCAGTGACCAGAAGTCGCGACAATGTGGAGTTCGGGTCGTCAGCGAGTTGCTGCCTGGCGCCGTGCTCGATGATCCTGCCGCCGTCGAGAATCACGATGTCGTCTGCCCGATCCACGGTTGCCAGCCGGTGGGCGATCAAGACTCCGGTTCTGTCGCGCAGCAGGTGGTTTACAGCTCTCTCGAGCAGAGCTTCGGTGGCTGGATCCAGTCGTGACGACGCCTCGTCGAGCACCACAACTCCTGGGTCGCGCAGGAAGACTCTTGTGAACGCGAGCAGTTGCGCTTGGCCTGCGGAGAGTCCACCGCCGTTTGCGTCGAGCATGGTGTCGAGGCCCTGGGGTAGCGATGCGAACCACTCATCGAGCTCAAGGCGCTCAATCACATCGTGCAACGTCTTGTCATTCACTGAAGCATCGAAGAACGTGAGGTTGTCGCGCACTGTTGCCCTGAACAACTGCACATCTTGCGTCACCATGGCCACGCGTTGCCGAAGGTGGGCGACGTCGACGTCCCACGTTGCGGTCCCGCCGATAAGGACGGCGCCGCTTTGTGGCTCGTACATCTTTGTGACGAGTCTGGCAATCGTCGATTTGCCAGACCCTGTCCTGCCAAGCAGACCGACAACACGTCCAGGCGCGATGTCAAATGACACATCGTCGAGGATCGTCTCGTTCCCGGCTTCGTCGTTATACCCAAACGTGACGCCCCTGAACTCTACGCTCAGCGGACCTTTGTCCAGATGCAAATCGTTCCTTTGGACAAGCACAGAGGAGCGTGCAAACAGCGTTTCAACCCTGTCGATTGACGCGCCAGCCTTCTGTAGGTCGATCAACTCCTCTCGGATGTACTCAATTGGATCGTTGGCGAGGTTGACGTATTGAAAGACGAGATAGACACCACCGAGTGTCAAGGTGCCGATGCTGAATTGCCACGAGCCGACAACAAACACGACAGCGAGTGACGTGAAGAAGAGGGCCAATGAAGCGCTCCACATCATGGCCCATCCCGTCCAGCCACGCACCACCTGGGGAAGCCACTTTCGATGAATGGCATCGAACTTCGAAAGCATGAAGCCTGTGGCACCGTTTGCTTGGATGTCCTCAGTTCCGTCCATCTGCTCCGCGATGAAGCCGTACAGTTCGGCGCTTGTCGCCCGGATGGCTTTGTGCCACGGCACAGTGATTCCGTGGAGTCTGAAGAGCGCTAGCAGCGTGAAAGTCGTGAACACGGTGATTGCCAGTCCAATCACCCACGATTCTCGCCACAGAAGTACCAGGATTCCCACGAGGAGAATGCCGTTGCCAACGACCTTGATCATCATTGATGAGAAGAAATTGGAGAGGGCAGTCACGTCGCCGTCGATGCGTTCAATCAGTTCGCCAGGACTCGCGCCCTTGTGAAAACCCATGTCGAGACGCATTACATGGTGTGCAAGATCCGATCGCATCTGATTCGTTGCAGACCACCCGATCTGCTCAGCAAGGTACGTCGCCCACACGAGCAGTAGTTGATGGACAATCGCGACGACTATGAACGCAATCGCAAGCGGCAGGAGAGCCGATGTCGCTTGGCCGCTTGTCGCTCCATCGATGAAACGTTTGACCAGCTGCGGATTGACCAGTTGAAACGCAATGGATGTGAGCAGGACGACCGAAAGCAGCACCGCTTGAGAGCGGTACGGCCGGAGGTATCCGGAGAAGAGTTTGAAGTAGGCACGTACCGGGATCATTCGATGTCCTTGAAAGAGCATGGAGCGAGACGAAGTTCGAACACGGCGAAGCCGAGTCGTTGGTGGGCCT
>SMXV01000040.1 GCA_004356175.1 Acidobacteriota bacterium | reverse complement strand
GAGTCACGACATGGATGTTCTTGCTCGAACCTTCGACCGCAACAACTCTGCCCTCGTTCAATTCAACCAGCACCGAATCATCCCAAACCGGCCCATCTCTACTCGGCCCGGCGGAATGTGCCGCCAACAGCGCATCGGTCGAGAAGGCCATGGGCACTTGAGCCAGACCCAGGCCATCTCGACCCAAAGTCACGAGCTGTCCCCGTTGATCTCTCCGCTTGACCACATCACCAAGGGGCAGCATTGGCACCGCAGCATCGGCTCCCTTGAGGACGGCTTTGATGACCTCTTCGAAGACCTTTCGCGGCGCAAGTGGGTGGGCGGCGTCATGTACCACCACAACCTCTGATTCATCTGACAGGGCGGTCAAGCCGCTCGCGACGGAATCGACGCGACTGGAGCCACCGACCACCGTCGCATCCACCTCTCTTCCATCCCACACGAATCCCGGCGGTAACACCAGGATGGTCCTTCCCGGCAGAGAGGAAGCAGTGCCAACGGCCGCATCAATCAGCCGAACGCCAGGACTCAACTCACGGAACTGCTTGGTATCGCCAAACCTGGTTCCCGAACCTGCAGCAAGCACAATTATATCGACGACGCTCAATGTCCCTTGAAGTCCGGCCAGGTGCGGTCCTTGTCCGAGAGAACGATCCCATCCTCCAAAGGCCACTCGATCCCTAACGTCGGATCATTCCATCTGACGCCTCTCTCGGCGTCGGGCACGTATGGCCCCGATGTCGAGTACAGCAACTCTGAACCCGGTTCCATCGCCTGGTAACCATGGCCGCAACCTGGAGGCACATACATTGCCAGCTGATTCTCCGGTGTGAGCTCGACCCCAACCCACAAGCCAAAACTATCGGAACCACTCCGAACATCGACACAAACATCGAATACTCGACCTCGCACACAACGCGCCAGCTTTGCCTCCGAATGGGGTTCTGCCTGCCAGTGGATGCCTCGGATCGTTCCACCGGCATGACAACGCGAGAGATTCATCTGCCAGATGTTCATTTCGAGGCCCCGGTCACCGAACTCATCAGCCGAGAAAACCCGGGCGAACGAACCCCTATCATCAGCAACAGGCTCCGGAGCGATCACATAGCAGTCTGCGATCTGTTGAGGCCGAAACTCCACTGACTTGGATCCCGAATCTATTGGTGCCGGTGACACAATACAGCTATCAGAAACCGAGGACGGCTCCCTAAGCCTGTCGATGATGCAGTCGGTGTCCGTCTTCGGATCACCGCCCTGAATAGGCAGCCAGTTGCGCTTGTGCAATCTCCCTCGCGATTTTGGGTTGCATGTCAACTGCCCTGTACCAACCAACCGTCTCCTCCACCGCCCTGTCGAAGGTCCAGACCGGCTTCCAGCCAAGTAGTCGCTCGGCCTTGTCGATAGCCAAAGTCAGGAATCGGGCTTCGTGCAAAGAGTCGCCGACCGACTCTTTGAACCAGGTACCAGGCCAGAAACTCAGAACCTTGTCCATCAACTCGCGTACCGAACGAGCTGAGCTCGTCTCGGGCCCGAAGTTGAAACTGCTGAAGAGATCGTTTCGCTGGTCAATGGAACCTGCTCGTCCCAATCGGTAAGCAAGAGTCATGTACCCGCTCAGGGGTTCAAGCACATGTTGCCAGGGACGTACAGCCTCCGGGTTTCGCACAGCTACCGGCATGCCCGCACTAATCGCTCGCATCGCGTCCGGGAAGATTCGATCCTCCGCCCAATCTCCTCCCCCGATCACATTGCCGGCACGGGCTGTCGCAATCGCAATACCGTGACTGATGCCGTAGCTCTCAGGATCGAAGAACGATCGTCGCCAAGAAGCCGTGACCAGCTCCACCGCTCCTTTGCTGGCGCTATAGGGATCGCGGCCCCCCATCGGGTCTTCTTCATTGTAGGGCTCGGTCTTTTCGTGATTCTCATAACACTTGTCAGTCGTAACAACGACGACCTCACAGGGGCCATCCAACTGACTTAGCCCCTCTAGAAGGTGCACCGTGCCCATGACGTTCGTGGCGAAAGTCTCCGTCGGATGCAGATACGAGTAGCGAACAAGGGGTTGGGCAGCGAGATGAAAGACCACATCGGGCCTTGTTTCCACTACAAGGTTCACAAGCGCCTCTCTCTCCCTGATATCGAGGATTCGATGGTCGAGGCGATCCGCAAGTCCAAGTTGTTCGAAAAGGGACGGTTCGGTGTCGGGCTCAAGCCCAACGCCGACGACGTCAGCCCCGAGGGATAGCAGCCACTCGCTCATCCACGAGCCCTTGAACCCGGTATGTCCAGTGAGGAGCACCTTCTTGCCGGAGAGGTAGGACCGGATCTGATCCATCAGGAGTCCCTTGCCATCATTGAGTTTCGGGTCGGCCAGCCGCTCTCTCGATGCTGCGGGGCACCCGCCACGCCCTTTGGAACCAGAGCCCAGGTCACGAGGTCACCCAGTGACACCCTAGAACGCGAACCCAGCCGCATTCCTCTGCGAGATTCCCCACCTGAGGCCGCAGTGACCACTTCAAGTGCCTGGTGGGAACATCTCGTCCTGCTGCTGTCGCAGCCGATGGGTAATACCACCTTCCGGGTAGTCGACATCCTTAACACTTATCACTTCATCTCGCGGTATGTGACGACGCAGGACAGAACCTTCGGCCAGTCCAATCGGCAAGAGGTCCTGGTCCCGGACGTTCTCGTAATTCTCGCAAAGCCCATACGTTGTATAGCCTCCCAATCCGTCAAGGGTTTCACCGCGGTGCAAGTCCCTCTTTGCCGCAGTTACGACGTCAACAACTGGGCCGCCCTGCGGCGCGATGGCGACGTCACCAAACTCCACCATCCGAGCAACGGTCAGAGGGGCTTCGAAGGGCATCAGGTGATACGGCACATAGAAGCTGTACAAGGGGCCATCCCCGAGCTTTGCGTACTTCAGATACTGAGCTTGTGTCGCATCGTGCGCTTCCGCGAAGACGTAGACGCCCGGACTTGGCTTGGCCCCGAGCACGTAGTCGACAATCCCACCCAACTCTCGTAGTTGCTCTACGTCGTATCGATCTGTGAGGTCGTCAACATGACCGGTGTGTTCATAGCCAATCATCCCTCGTTGTGCGACCTTCATGCCGGTTGCATTGGCAACGATGGCCTGTTCGAAAGAGATCTTCGTACCGTCAGCGAAGCTGGTCACCATCTCGGGCGTTTGATCCCAAGTCCGAGCAAAAGACGCCTGAGTCGTCGGATTCCTGTAGTGATCTTGTAGCCCCTTGATGTTCCCACAAACAAGCGGATTCAGCTCGAGGCTCCGAACAAACCGGTACAGATTCATCTGAACGGCGGGCTGATCACCATCGCAACCACTGATGAGAACTCCGGCCTTGTCGGCCTTCCATTTGAGGAGGGGCCCAATAGTCCCATCGAGCTCGGCGTTCATCAGCACCATGTCTTTGCCGTGTTCGATCGCAAGAGTGGTGACCGTGGCGCCATACTCGACATGTCCCGTGACCTCTATCAGACACTCGAGTATTTCCGACTCGCAAAGGACCACAGGATCGTCGGTTATCGCTGTTATTCCCTTCCGTAACGACTGATCCAATTCTGCTGAACTACCGACCACTTTTAGGCTCGTGATGCCGGCACTTCTCACGGCCCGCACAGCTTTGTCGATCGTCCTGTTGCATACCGCTGCGCAACGGATCCCCCTCAAGTATCTTCCCTGATTCAGAATCCCCTTGGCTATCCACCCGGCCCCGAACATACCGAAGAGGATTGGTCGACTCTCTGCTGCTCGCTTTTCGAGCGCTTTGTCAACAATGATCAAAACGATCTACCACACTTTCCAGGGAGGATGACCTTCTTCCCAGAGTGACTCGAGAAGCGCTTTGTCCCGAAGGGTGTCCATTGGCTGCCAAAAACCACTGTGTCGATATGCCGAGAGCTGGCCATCATGAGCGAGCGACCGGAGCGGCTCCCGTTCCCAAACAGTCGAATCGTCTTCAACGCGGTCGATAACGGTTGGTTCGAGCACGAAAAACCCGCCGTTGATCCACGCTCCGTCACCGCCCGGTTTCTCTCGGAACCGGTCCACACCAGTTTGACCCTCACTGAGGGTCACGGCCCCGAATCGACCCGGTGGCTGAACTACGGTCATCGTGGCCTCGCGCCCTTCTTGTCTGTGAAAGGCGATCGACTCACCAACATTCACGTCTCCCACGCCGTCTCCGTATGTGAAGCAGAAGGTCTCATCACCAATGTGCTCGCGCACACGACGGAGTCGTCCGCCTGTCATCGAATCCGCTCCGGTATCGATGACGGTCACCCTCCAATCTTCGGTTTCGCGCTCCATGTAATTGACCGAGTCGTTCGAGAAGTCGAAAGTCACGTCCGATGTCCGCAGTCGGTAGCTGGCGAGCCACTCGGAAATCATGTGCCCTTGGTAACCGGCGCAGATGATGAAGTCGCTAACGCCATAGTGCATGTAGATCTTGAGGATGTGCCACAGTATTGGACGGCCGCCGATCGCGACCATCGGCTTGGGCCGAACGACCGTTTCCTCACTCAATCGAGTCCCAAGCCCACCCGCGAGGATTACCGCCCTCATTGCACACCCAACACTGTAGAGAGATATCGATCTCATCCTACATCTGGCGCTAATCCCACGGAATGACGAGCATCACAGGTCGCGCCGATCAATCGATCCGTGTTGGGCGCTGAATGGAGACCAGGGCCCTGAGGTCCCCTATGGACCACTAAGCGGAAGTTACGTGGCTGAGAACGTGGAATGCCCAGTGTTTACGGGGTATTCTGAGGTGTGTCTGACTTAGTGTCGCACTTTTCGGATATTTCAGACCGCATGGTCAGGACTCCGGGGTGTGGTTGTTGCGATGGTAGTCGACGCGTCGTTTCCGGGCCCTGACGAGCCCCTCTCGGCGACCCTTCCGGACGGCTGATCCTTCGCCTCGATGTTCTTGGTCTGGGGTGACGTATCCGATGCCGGCATGGAGTCGCACCTGGTTGTAGTGGGTACGGCGGATGTCGAGTTCGGCGCGGAGGACGTCGATGTCTTCGATCAGGTCGAGGTGGGGGAATTCTCCTTTGAGATGTCCGAAGAACGATTCGATCCAAGCCTGGTCGGTGGGAGTGCCGGGTCGTCCGTAGTGGGTGGCCAGCCAGCTCAGGGCCATGAACTCTCTGGTCGACCCCGAGCTCATCTGGGGTCCGTTGTCCGACATGACCAACAGCACCGGGAGATGGTCGTCGTCGGGGTGGTAGGAAACCGACCCGTCGGGATTGCGTATACGAGTCCCAGATAGGAGCTGCGGTGCGCCAGCTTGCGGTGAGTGCGATCTGTAGGGCCTGTTGAATACTTTGTGTGAGGTGTCCGAACGGTAAGGCTGGACCGGACTGGTTTCAGCAGAGAAAGGACACTGATAATGACGACTTCTGATCCGGAGATGATGGGTGAGCCGGTACGGCCGGTGATCGATGATGAGCTGGTGGACCGGCTTATGGCCCAGGTTGATGCTGAGGGCCTTGAGTTGTTGGGCCCTGAGGGGGTTTTGACCGAGTTGACGTCTCGGATTCTGTCTCGGGGTCTCGAGGTGGAGATGGCCGACCATCTTGGTTATGACAAGGGCGACCCGGCCGGTTGGGGTTCGGATTGATGCGAGCAAGTTGGTCGGACGGCTTAGGATCAAGTTGAGGGTGCCGTCTACCAAGTTGGCGCCGATCTTCTGTCGAATTATCGAGTTGTCCTCTGCCATGTGCAACCGCGCAACACCCGAGCCGGAAACCACTTGGCCCTTGAGTGATCTCTCGGGTGGTCGCGCATTTGCAGCTCGGTTTCGCTTCATACGGTCTCCATCACGCGGGTCATCCTGACTTTGCGGGCTCCAACTCTATTGTCAATCGGACCCGCCCGGAACCATCCAGACAGAGCAGACTGAGTAAGCTCGTGTCGATATCCCTGGCAGCCGCCGGGTTCGACGCCCGAGAGGTTCCCCCTCAGAGAATGGCCGCCTAGCGGTGAGCCCGCCGGCTCGACTACAGAGGCAACCGTCGCATACAGAGGCAACCGTCGCATCAACACCATCCTCTACACAGCCTCCGTCAGCCAAGAATACGACGACAAAACAGCTCAGGATTACCTCACCCGCAAGGAGGTCGAAGGCGAGACCCGCCGAGAAGTCCGACGCTCTCACAAACGCCACCTCGCCAACCGCGTAATCCGACGAATGTGGAGAGACGAACAAGCCCGTCACGAAACACTCTCAGCTATGGCTTGACAAGGGAGGTCCAACACCCCTGCTGGCTCAAGCCGCAAGGTTTACGAAGAACAACCCGCTGTGGACGAACTCTGACCCCAACTGTCACCTAGCTGAGACCATGAGAGGAAACTCTGCGACCACTGGTCATTATGAAGCCACCCCCCGGAAGAAGGGGTGGCTCCCCAGTAGCTCGCTGAAAGGTGCCACTGCGGTCACGCGCCCTTCCTCGACGACCACTATCCAATCACAGTTGCGAACCGTAG
>SMXV01000001.1 GCA_004356175.1 Acidobacteriota bacterium | reverse complement strand
GCCGTTCACGACGAGTTTTATCAGGCTCGACGTTCGGAAGTCGTGCGTCAGGTGAAGCTCGCCTACTTCGATCTCGGCTATATCGACCGTGCGTTGGCTGTCACGAGTCAGGATCAAGAACTTCTCAGGCTCTACGAGACTATGGCCGAGGCGCGCTACTCCCAGGGGGTCGGACTGCAACAAGCAGTCATCAAGCTACAGGCCGAGATCACTCGTGTCATGAGCCGATCAAAAGAACTCGAACGCCAGCGAGTTGACGCCGAGGCAACCCTGAATGTGCTTCGCGACCGGCCCGCGGACGAGCCCATTTCCTTCGTCAGCCTAGTGAGACATCCGGTTGAAGAGATCGATGCCAAGCAGCTCTACGCAATCGGGCGCAACGAGCGGCCCGAGGTGAAAGCGGCATTCTTACGGATTGAAACGAACGAAAAGAGTATCCAGCTCGCCGAACGTCAGTATTGGCCGGACTTCAGTCTAGGGGCATCTTGGGGGAACGTCCTCGGTCGCCGGGACGAGGCCGGTCGGATGAATCCGCCGCCTGATAACGGCAAGGACGTCTACAGCTTAAGCGTCGGCGTGAACATACCGATATTTCGGTCGAAGTATGACGCGGGCGTCCAAGAGGCGACCGAGCGATTCGCGGCTGCGCGGCAGGCCTATCGCAGTACTGTCAATAACGTCGGATTGGCGGTTCGCTCAATAGGGTTCCGGCTCGAGACGATCGACGACCAGATTGCGCTATTCGAGCGGGCGTTATTGCCGCAAGCCGAACAAGCCCTCCTATCCACTGAATCCGCATACGCCACGGGAACAATTGGCGTCTTAGACCTGTTGGATAGCGAGCGCATGCTGCTTGAGGTTCGCCTGGGCCTGGCGCGCCTCGAATCCGACTACATGAAAGCTCTGGCTGAGATGGAGCGTTCCATCGGGTCAGCTTTTCCCGAGGAAAGACCATGACAAATCTTAGAAGTCCGATATCCCTGCTGCTTGGAATCGCGCTTGGAGTTGGCGGATGCGCGCTGGCTGTTTGGAATCCATTCGGCTGGGCACAGATCGACCGTCTTCTCGGTAGGTCACACGAGTTGCACCAGCTCAGCGATAGTTCGGGAAATACTCTCTACACCTGTGGCATGCACCCCCACGTGGTTCAAGATGAGCCGGGCACCTGTCCGATCTGTGGAATGAATCTGGTCCCCATGAGCGGCTCAACGCCAGAACCAGCCAGCGGTGAACGCCGAATTCTCTACTGGCGGGCACCCATGGATCCGTCGTACATGTCCGACGAGCCCGGCAAGTCGCCCATGGGGATGGATCTTGTTCCGGTCTACGAGGACGAGACGTCGACAGACGGCAGCGTTCGTGTCAGTCCGAGTTTCCTACAGAATTTCGCGGTGCGGACGACTGAGGTCTTGGTCGGATCGTTGCCGATCGAGATCCGCACCGTCGGCATCCTGGCCCATAACGACGAGCAGACGGTCTCGGTCAATACAAAGTTCGAGGGCTGGATCGAGGAGGCACGGGTCAACAATGTTGGCGAGCATGTCGCCAAGGGAGACGTGCTGTTCGAGATCTACAGTCCTGAACTCGTCACTACCCAGCGGGAGTATCTGGCTGCGATGGACTATGTCGAACGGCTGAAGAGCAACGACGCCTACCCCGAAGCCATTGAGCGTGCCGAATCGCTGCTCAAGTCCACTCGCGAACGACTCCGGTACTGGGACGTTTCCGATGAGCAGATCGAAGGCCTCCGGGAGTCGAAGCAGGTTAACCGGACCGTGGCTTTCGTCTCCCCAGCGTCCGGCTCGGTCGTGGCCAAAATCAGCGATTCATTTGAGGGTATGAGGGTCACCCCGGGGATGACCCTCCTGAAGATTGCCGACCACGCAACGCTATGGGTCGAGGCGGAGTTCTACGAGCGAGACATCCGTTACTTGCGCGAAGGGCAGCGAGCAACGGTCGAAGTCGACGCTTTCCCGGGACGACGCTGGGCTGGGACGATCCGGTTGCTTCGGCCAGCTCTGAATCCCGAGACACGAACGCTAACCGCATTCATCGAAGTCGCGAACTCGGATCTCAAGCTACGGCCCCAGATGTACGCCAATGTTTATATCCGAGTGGCTGGCGCCTCAGATGCTTTGATTGTGCCTGCACAGGCCGTGCTTCACAGCGGCGAGCGCGCCGTGGTGATCGTGGCCAAGGGCAACGGGCTGTTCGAGCCCCGCGAGGTTCAGTTGGGAATTTCAAGCGGGGATCAGCAGCAAGTGACGGATGGTCTTTTCCCTGGCGACAAGATTGTTGTCTCCTCGCAATTTCTCATCGACTCGGAGAGCAATCTCAAAGCCGCCATTTCGCAGATCCTCAGCGACCGCGGCAGCGAATCCGATCAACCTGCTCGGATGCGGATGGACACACAGAACTAGGACGAGACCATGTTTGAACGAATCATCGAGTGGTCCATCCACAATCGCTTCCTGGTAGTGCTGGGGACGCTGCTGATAGTCGCCGTTGGCCTGTTCTCGGTCTCGCGAACGCCGCTTGACGCGATCCCGGACCTCTCGGATGTGCAGGTAATTATCTACACCGAGTACCCGGGACAGGCGCCGCGCATTGTTGAGGACCAAGTTACCTATCCCTTGACGACGCAGATGTTGGCCGTGCCGTACGCCAAGGTCGTGCGCGGCTATTCGTTTTTTGGCTTCTCGTTCGTGTACGTCATATTCGAAGACGGCACCGACATGTACTGGGCCCGAAGCCGTGTATTGGAGTACCTTAATTTCGCATCGGGTCGGCTACCAGAGGGAGTAACCCCCACCCTTGGCCCCGACGCCACGGGTGTCGGCTGGGCCTTCATGTACGTCCTAAAGTCCGACCGCCACGATCTGAGCGAGTTGCGGTCGATCCAAGACTGGTTCCTCAAGTACGAGCTGACGAGTGTTCCGGGTGTCTCTGAAGTAGCGAGCGTCGGGGGCTTCGTTCGGCAGTATCAGATCACTTTGGATCCGAACAAGCTCAGGGCCTACAACATCCCGATATCGAAGATTCGGACAGCTGTTCAGAACAGCAACAGCGACGTAGGCGGACGCTTGCTTGAAGTCGCGGAGAAGGAGTTCATGATTCGGGGACTCGGTTACATCGAGTCACTAGAAGATATTCGTAAAGTCTCCCTCGGCGTGAGTCCCAACGGCACTCCAATCCTGTTGCGGGACGTGGCCCGTGTGAGTCTTGGTCCCGACATGCGCCGTGGGCTGGCCGAGTGGGACGGTGAAGGAGAGACCGTCGGAGGAATCGTAGTCGTTCGCTATGGTGCAGACACGCGTCAAGTCATCAGTGACGTGAAGGCGAAACTCGAAGAGGTGAAGGCAGGGCTGCCGGAGGGCGTCGAGATCGAGGTCGCTTACGATCGGACGGCGCTCATTGACCGCGCCGTGGACAGTCTCCTGTCGAGTCTAACGCAGCAGTTCATCATCGTCGGCCTGGTCTGCCTGATCTTCCTCTTCCACGCTCGTAGCGCGCTCGTCGCGATCATCACGCTGCCGGTCGGCATATTGATGGCGTTCATCGTGATCTACTTTCAGGGCCTCAGCCTCAACATCATGTCTCTGGGCGGAATTGCGGTGGCTATCGGCACGATGGTCGACGCAGGAATTGTAATGGTTGAGAACGCCCACAGGCACCTCGTGCGAGACCGCGGCAAAAAGCCACACTGGGAGATCATCACTGCCTCCGCCAAGGAAGTTGGCCCGGCGCTGTTCTTCTCACTGCTCGTCATCACCGTTTCGTTCGTGCCGGTTTTCACGTTGGAGGCTCAGGAAGGACGTCTGTTCAAGCCGCTCGCGTTTACCAAGACCTACGCCATGGCAGCGGCCGCGTTGCTTTCGGTAACGCTCGTACCGGTTCTTGTGGGCTACTGGGTACGCGGGCGAATCGTACCGGAAGAGAAGAACCCGATTAGTCGGTTCCTTGTCTACATCTACGAGCCGATTTTGGCCTTTGCCCTGCGGTTCAAGTTCGCAGTCCTCGGCCTCGGTTTCCTGGCTCTTACGATCACGGTTGCCCCGTTCACTCGGTTGGGGTCGGAGTTCATGCCCCCGCTCTGGGAGGGCGACCTGCTGTACATGCCGACAACATTGCCAGGATTATCCATTACCAAGGCACGAGAGCTGCTGCAGCAGACAGACAAGATCATCAAGACCTTCCCGGAAGTTCAGCATGTCTTTGGCAAGATTGGACGCGCGGATACGGCCACCGACCCGGCACCGCTTTCGATGATCGAGACGACCATCATGCTGAAGCCCGAAAGCGAATGGCGGCCTGGCATGACACCGGAGAAGCTTATAGATGAAATGAACGCCGCGATCCAGATTCCGGGACTCACGAACGCCTGGACCATGCCGATCAAGACCCGCATCGACATGTTGTCGACTGGCATCAAGACGCCGGTCGGAATCAAGGTCGCGGGCCCCGACTTAGCGGTCCTGGAGCGAGTCGGAAGGGAGATCGAAAGCGTCGTCCGTCAGGTTCCTGGCACGCTCAGTGTGTATGCCGAACGCGTCATGGGCGGCAATTACCTGGATTTCAAGATCAATCGCGATGCGATCGCCCGTTATGGGCTGACTGTGCGTGACGTGCAGGAGGTGATTCAAACCGCTATCGGGGGTATGAACATCACGACCACGGTCGAAGGTCTGGAACGTTATCCAGTGAATCTGCGATATAGCCGAGAACTACGAGACGATCTGCCGGGCCTCCGCTCGGTATTGATTCCCACGCCCGCTGGCCAGCAGATCCCTCTTGGCCAACTGGCGGACATCCGATACGCCATTGGTCCGCCAGGAATCAAGAGCGAGAATGCCAAGCCCAACGCCTGGATCTACGTCGACATCCGTAATGTCGATCTCGGTAGCTACGTCGAAGCGGCGCAACAGGCCGTCGCTGAGCAGGTCACGATTCCACCGGGCTACTCCATATCATGGAGCGGTCAGTACGAATACATGCTGCGCGCCCAGCAACGTCTGATGCTCGTTGTTCCGCTCACGTTGCTTGTTATCTTCGTGATCATCTATCTGAATACCCGTTCCGTCGCAGAGACCCTAATGGTACTGCTCGGTGTGCCGTTCGCCCTCACCGGCTCGGTGTGGCTACTCTACGTTCTCGACTACAACCTCAGCATCGCCGTCTGGGTTGGAGTCATTGCGTTAGCGGGACTCTACGCCGAGACGGCGATCGTGCTCTTGCTGTACCTCAATATGTCCTACCGGGACTACAAAGAGCGCGGCTTGCTCACAGACCGCAACGGGCTCATTCAGGCGATCCATGAGGGATCGGTCAAACGCGTACGCCCCATCCTAATGACGATAGCCACCGACGTGATCGGACTCTTGCCCATCATGTGGAGCACGGGCACGGGGGCCGATGTGATGAAACGCATCGCTGCGCCGCTGATCGGCGGCGTGATCACGTCTGGAGTTGTCGTTCTGGTCGTCTATCCCGTCGTCTACTACCTTTTGAAATGTCGCAGCTTGCCGAAGGGCGAGCCGTTCCGAGGGTTCCGTTCCCCAAAGGAGATTGAGCCATGAAATTCCTCGCCCTGTTTTCGCTTGCCGCCGTACTTGGCTTTGGTCAAACGGAGTTTGACGCCGTTCGAAAGAAGCCGCTGTGGTTTGACCAAACCGGAATCGTCCGAATTGACGACTCCGGGATTCTTTTCTTGTCGAAGGGAGACGACAAGACCCGCTCCTGGCGATATGAGGACATCCAACATATTGATCGGATCAGTCCGACCGAGTTCACCCTACTCAGCTATGAAGACGTAGCCTGGAAACTCGGACGCGACCGTACCTACCGCTTCGTACTCACCTCAGGAGAACTCTCCAATGAGCTGTTCCAGAAGGTCACTGACCGAATCGGAAAGCCCACCACCAACCGGGTCGCACAGCGGCCCGCCAACCCACAGCAGGAGTTGCCGGTCAAACACCTGACGACGTTCGGCGGCTCGGAGGGGACGCTGTACCTTTCCGCCGAACGAATCGTCTACTTCACCGAAGCTCGGAAACAGTCCCGCGAATGGTTCCTCGACCGGGATGTCCAATCGGTCTGGTCCGCGGATCCGTATCGGCTGGAAGTCCACGTCTACGAGGGCAATCCGGGAGCCTTCCGTAAACCGCGGGTCTACAAGTTTGCTCTCAAGCGTCCTCTCGATGCGGAGTTCTATCGCCGTCTCAAACTTCGACTCTACGAGTTGGACCGCGAGCGAGATCTGATGCCGTAGAAGGAGGGCGTAATGCTACTCGAAGGAAGCTTCCAGCTCGACAAACGACCTTGCCGCACCGCCGTGCGCGGCCCGGAAGCGCTTCGCTGCTGCCTCGGTCGAAAAGGCGAACACGCTCGGGGAGCAGCGGTCGAAATGCAACGGGCTGGCTTCCTTATGGGCATCCATCAAGACCTGCTCACGCATACACAGGTTGATCTCGCTACCAACTACGGTCACTGCCTCTTCGGGATCAAGAGGACGACCCGAGGCGTAGTCGAATACCCGCGTCACACGCAGATCGGGAACGTCTTGCGCCTTGGCGCGCAGGGCGCATGCGGCACAGCAGAAAGTGAGCGACTCGCCGTCGGAGATGCCATCGACGCGGGAGGCTAGATGCACCGCTCTGTCGCAGGCAGTGCAAGCGACCTCGGACGGCTGGTTAAGCGTTGTCCAGCCGAGATAAAGAAGACCACCCGCGATCGAGGCGATCAGCATTACAGGAACGTAGCGGCGCAGGTCCGGCATCAAAACTTCCCGACAGTATCTTAGCGGACTCGGAGCAAGTGAACTCACTTCGAGGCGGCCAACTGCTCGGCAGCCGCAGAGCTGCGATCGTGCTCGACTCTGGCCTGAACTTGCTTGCGCATGCGCCGGGCTTGAGATTTGTAGAAGTTGAAGGTCCCCTGCTCGGCGTGCATCATCTCGGTCTCTTCCCACAGGGCGCTCATGATGCCGCGCTGAGCGTGGCTGCTGAAACCCAGAAGTAGGTGTCCAATCTCGTGGGCCAGGATGTGCCCCATCAGTAGGTCTCCGTCACGGCCCCAGTCACGCTCCAGCTCGGCGATCCGGTGGTGGAAGACCGCTGCT
>SMXV01000039.1 GCA_004356175.1 Acidobacteriota bacterium | reverse complement strand
TCGGCTGCCTGCACAAGCACCGCCGTAAGCGTTCGTGGTTCAACTTCGTTGTGGTGCGCCTCGATTGCATGCACCACGGCAGCGTCCTCACCAAAACGACGGGCGATCTCAGCTCCTATGAGGGCGTGGGAACCGCCAACCTCGTGGCTTACGGCCTTTCCGATGTCGTGGAGGAACGCTGCCCGCTTGGCCTCGGTCTCATCAATGCCAAGTTCTGCCGCGAGCATTCCGGCAATGTGGCCTGACTCGACGAGATGATCCAGCACGTTCTGACCGTAGCTGGTTCGGTATTTGAGCCGCCCAAGCAGCGTGATGAGCTCTGGATGTATTCGGGTCAACCCGACATCGAGCATCGCCCACTCCCCCGCATCCTGAATCGACTGCTCAATCTCTTCCTTGGCCTTGGCGCACGCTTCCTCGATGGACGTTGGATGGATGCGGCCATCTTCGACAAGTCTCGTGAGCGCAAGACGAGCAATTTCTCGCCGTACAGGATCGAATGTCGACACGGAAACTGAACCCGGCGTGTCGTCCACAATCAAATCGACGCCAGCAACAGCCTCAAACGCTCTGATGTTGCGTCCGTCGCGACCAATGATTCTTCCCTTCATATCGTCTGAGGGCAGCGGGACCGTGGACATGGATGTTTCCGTAACCACTTCGGAAGCGAGTCGTTGAATCACACCCGCAAGAATACGCCGTGCACGTCGGGATGCCTCTTCACGAGCCCGTGTCTCGATGTCACGCACCACAACCATTGCGTCACGCCGTGCCTCGTCCTCAACCTTCTGGAGCAGGTCCTCTTTTGCTGCTTGAGAGTCGAATCCCGCAAGCGCCTCGAGTTCGAGGCGCGCGTCCTCCTGAGACCGTGCAGCTTCCACTGCAGCCTCTTTTGCGGTCTTCTCCGACGAGATCACCAATTCTTCGCGCTGCGCGAGGTTTGCCGCTCTCTGTTCGAGTGTTGCCGCTCTCTGGTCGAGTGTTGATGTGCGTGAGTCGATTTCGACCCTTCGATGCTCAATTGTTGCATCTTCACGATCTCTGTATGTATCGGCAAGAGATCGAGCCTCTTGTTCTGCGCGCGCAAGGATGCGTTGGGCATCCATCCGTGCATCCGCAAGGACATCTTCAGGTGCTGGCGGATGTTTCACGGACCTTCGTCCAATGAACATGCCACCGAGCAGGATGCCCGCGACAGCCAAACCCGTCAGCAAGCTCAGCAATGGGTCCATAGCGGCTTCTCGTTCCCCCGTCGCGGATGCGAAACGTGCCGAGCACAAGGACTCGACACACGCACGACCTCACAGTATTCGGGCGGCTAAGCCAGTCTCAGTATTCGGTTCGTGTCGATTCGCTCACGTTTCGGAATTTCAGTTTCAGTAATTTCGTGTACCTGCGCTCGATCCTACTCCATCTCAATGCGTTCGGGAACGCGAAATACGAAACTTCTACTGTCCTTCCTCACCTGATGACGTGTTCAACGATTTGCTGTCGCTATTGCCGTCATCCTGTTTCGTATCATCGTCGTCCTCGTCGACGATCACGCCGACCGCACGAAGGACCTGATCCTGGAGTTGCATTGCAACGTCAGGGTTTTCTCGCAGGTACTCTTTGGCCTTCTCACGTCCCTGACCGAGCTGATCACCGTCATAGGTGTACCAGGCGCCGGCTTTTTGCACGATGTTGTGTTCAACGGCAACGTCGATGAGGCTGCCCTCTCGTGATATGCCGTGGCCGAACATGATGTCGAACTCCGCAAGCCTGAACGGCGGAGCGACCTTGTTCTTCACAATTTTCACCCGTACACGGTTGCCAACGTTCTCCGTACCGACCTTGATAGCTTCGATTCTCCGTATGTCAATACGAACAGTCGAGTAGAACTTCAAGGCACGCCCACCCGGTGTGACCTCAGGCGAGCCGAACATGACACCGATCTTCTCACGCAACTGGTTGATGAAGATTGCGGTGGTGTTTGATCGATTGATCGATCCTGCAAGTTTCCGCAATGCCTGCGACATGAGCCTCGCCTGGAGCCCCATGTGTACGTCGCCCATGTCCCCCTCAAGTTCAGCGCGTGGAACCAGTGCCGCCACAGAGTCAATAACAACGACAGTCACAGATCCTGACCGGATGAGCATGTCGGTGATCTCAAGAGCCTGCTCACCTGTGTCTGGCTGAGAGATGAGAAGTTGATCGATATCGACCCCGATGGCCTGTGCGTAGAGGGGATCAAGAGCATGCTCAGCATCAATGAAGGCGGCAACTCCGCCGGTGCGCTGAGCTTCAGCAAGAACATGCAACGCAAGGGTTGTCTTACCTGACGCTTCCGGCCCAAAAATCTCGACGATACGTCCGCGCGGAACACCACCTATGCCGAGAGCAAGGTCGAGTGACAGAGCACCAGTCGATATGGAGTCGATCCTGCGGATCTCATCGGCACCCAGTCGCATGATGGCACCCTTGCCGAACTGCCGCTCGATCTGATCCATTGCGGTCTGAAGGTTCTTGTCACGTTCGCTCATTTTGGGAGCCATCTGGAATCCTTTTCGTAGCTTGCCGTCAAGGTACCGGGTGCCTATGACAGAATACGCTGTTGCTTCTGTGCATGACGCCATTGCGTCGATACCAGCGTACCCGAACGTGTGTTCGATGGCGGGTATTTCCGCCATGCGCCATGCACGGCCGACCCGTGCTCCTAGCGAAGCGGCATGCGTTCAATCGCCTCATATCGCGGGCCATTCGATGTTGCACGACTGCGAAACATCGTGACTCCGGACACGACGACAGGGACACGGAAGTCACCGTGGGCAGACAGGAGATGGTGCACGTCCATCGACGGCCGCAGCCTCGATAGCGTGACGTGAGGCACGTAGGGGCGTTGTTCTGGGCCATACCCTGCATCGACAGCGGCCTCATCGCAGATGCCAGCAAGATACGTGAGCACGTTGGTCGGGTCGTCAACGGCAGTGTAGATCACTGTGGCTTTCGACGATGTTGGGAATGCATCGAGACCGGTGCACCACACCTTGGCGTGGACAGCGTTGAGTTGATCTGAAATACTGTGCGCAATGCGATCACTGTCGGCATCTGAACACTCGCCGATGAATGACAGCGTGACATGCCAGTTCTCTGGGGATGTTCGTTTGCCAGGGATCCGTGCCGGACCAGTCGACTCAGTGAGTGCCGCAGCGAGCGCGTGCCTCTCCTCATCGGTGAACGCGACCGCCAGGAAAAGGTTGTCGATCACGTTTCCATGAGTGCCATGCGGATCAGATGCAGCGCAGCCGTTGCCGTATTCACTCGCACCCTCTCCCTGTCGCCCGGCATGTGAAGCGTCCTGACCGTGCTGATGCGAGGTGTCGCAACCGCAACAATCATGGTGCCAACCGGCTGTTCGAGGGCGACCGGTCCGGCGGAGCCAGTGACCGCGACCGCGACGTCAACATCAAGAACACGTCTTGCGCCAGCGGCCATCGCCTCTGCGGTCTGCTCCGATACGACTCCATACGTCGCGAGAGTCTGCTCTGGCACGCCAAGGATGCTCGTCTTGAGGTCCGTCGCGTACGCTACGACGGAACCACGAAACGTCGCACTTGCGCCGGGCAGGCTCGTGAGTCGCCGACCGACCAGCCCTCCTGTTGCGGACTCGGCTGTTCCTATTGTCCATCCTCGGGACTCAAGATCGATGCGGATCACCTGCTCAATGGTTTCGTCGTCTGCACCAAAGATGTGGGTCCCCAGACGCTGCCGAATCTCCGTCTCGACTGGTTCGATCAACACGCGGGCAGCGGTATCCGAGTCCGCTAGAGCAGTTATGCGTATCTTGATTTCTCCCGCAGAGGCAAGAAACGCAATCGTCGGATTCTCGCTGCTGTCGAACAAGTCCTGAAGGTCCTCTCCCACCTTGGCCTCCGACATGCCCCAACTGCGCAACATGCGGCTGACAACAGCCCGCTTGTTCCCCCCTTTGACACGAAGGTATGGGAGCACCACCTCGTCCATCATTGACAACATTTCGGCGGGAACACCGGGAAGTGAAATCACCTCGCAAGCGCCGATCGTGACTCGGAAGCCAGGCGCCGAACCCTTCAGGTTCGTAATAACGACAGCGCCGTCAGGTCGGAATGCCTGCCTGAGATTCGACTCGGGGAATTCATCGTTCGGCCCGTGGCCGCGCCACGAACCCCTGAGCTGGTCACCATATGCCTCGTCGAACACGAGCGAAAGATTGCCAGCGGACGCGACGGCTTCGCGCGTGATGTCATCCGCTGTCGGTCCGATTCCGCCCGTGATAATGAGAACATCGGCCCGCGCTGTGGCCTCGGCAATGGCCACCTTCATTCGATCGGCATTGTCGCCGACCACAACTTGATGTAGGTGAGTGAACCCATTGTCTGCCAATCGTGTTGCGATGTTGGTGGCGTTCGTATTTGTGATCTGCCCGAGCAGTAGCTCTGTACCGATTGCGAGTATCTCGACAATCACGAAGCCACGACCCTGCCGGTGAGGTCTGTCCCGTACGCACCTTCGATCGATACCGACACCCACTGCCCCGCTTCTCCGGTGTCGAGAAGGATCATGCCGTCTATCTCAGGCGCCTCTCTATACGATCTGCCAACGGCCTGGCCCTCCTCCACCTGATCAACAAGAACCGAGAGCGTCCTGCCAACCGTTGCAGCATTCTTCTTGGCAGTGATGTCGTCCTGTATGCCCTGGAGGTATCTGAGACGCTCGGTGATTACGTCGCGAGGGATCTGATTGGGCATCGTTGCTGCGTGCGTGCCCTCCTCGCGTGAGTATGGGAAGAATCCGGCCCAGTCGAGCTGCGCCGACTCGAGAAACTCTGCGAGGTCTTCAAGTTCGTCATCGGTCTCTCCTGGAAATCCGACGACGAAGCTCGACCGTGTCGCGGCGTCGGGCGACGCTGACCGTATGCGACCAATCAGTTCGAGATGCTTCTCACCGCTACCCGGCCGTCGCATGGAACGAAGGAGCCGACTCGACGAGTGTTGAAGGGAGAGATCGAAGTAGTCCGCAATTGTCTTGTGACCAACCATGACATCGATGAGTCCCTGTCGGATCTCTCTTGGAAACAGGTAGTAGAGCCGCATTCGACCAAGACCGTCCACCGAGGCGCATGCGTCAACGAGACCCTCAATTGCCCCGACGCCGTTATCCCTTCCGTAGGCAGCGAGGTCCTGGGCAACAAGAACAATCTCACGAACTCCGTCCTCAACAAGTCCCTCAATCTCAGCAACAATACCTTCACCGGCTCGCGATCGTTGCTTGCCGCGTATCAGCGGAATCGCGCAGAAGGCGCATGCCTTGTCGCATCCCTCCGCCACTTTCACATAGGCAAATGGTGTCGACGGTGTTGGTCGTTTGATAACGTCGAGAATGTCCATCTGGGACCGCCGGAATCCGGTGAACTTCACCGGTTGCCAGCCCGTGAGATCATCCAGTTCACCGACAAATCCTGAGTACTTGCCGAGTCCGATGACGGCATCGACCTCTGGGAGGGTTTCAATCAGCTCCTGCTCATATCGCTGAGCCATACATCCCATGACCACGAGTTTTGCGTCGTTCCTTTTGACGGCCGCAAGTTCGAGGATTGTCTCTATCGATTCTTTGCGTGCCTCTTCGATGAACGCGCACGTATTGACCATTACAACATCGGCCGATTCAGGGTCGACCGCGTTGCTGTACCCAGAGTCGCCGAGGACCGCAGTGATCTTGTCAGAGTCGACCTGGTTCTTGGAACAGCCGAGTGTTGTCAGCCAAACAGTGGGAGCAGTCATGGAAGTGAGTGTACGATTGCGCGAAACTCATCGGAGAAGCGACAGGTGGGAGTACGACTCAGCTCGCTTACCGTCGGAATGCTTCTGTTCGCGACTGCATGTTCTTCAAGTTTCAGCGGCACCTGGCAGGTCATCGAGATGGCACAGCCAGACAGAACCATAGGTGCCCGATAGCAGGCACTTCCCTCACGTTCACACTCACCGGCGACGGCGTATCGGGAAGCTCTGGTTGCAACAATCCTCATGGTGTGTGAGCCAGACGTCATGCGACAGGAGTTGACATATCTGGCGCTGCTGACTGCCTTCGACTCAGCATCAGTCGACACCGAAACGACGACGGTCAAGGACGCAGATGGAAACGTGGTGCTCGTTTTTCTGCAGTCACCGAACTAGGAGCGTGGGTCAGTCGAGGTCAACCAACTCGCCAACCCGTTTCGAGAATCTGATTCGATGGGTGTAACCAATGTCTCTCGCGAACGCGATCGCCTTGTCACGGTCCCTCCCTGCACCGCTCGGTTCGTGGGCATCAGATGCGAGGGTGATCGGAACTCGATGATTGAAGAACCGCCGCAGCAGCGGAGGTGCCGGGTACATCTCGTTCACAGGGTGCTGAAGTCCAGCTGTTGAGATTTCCACAGCCATGCCACCTCTCGCGGCCGCGACCGCGAACTCCTCGTACAGGTCGCTCGGTTCGTTGTCGAATCTCAGACCATGCCTTTTGATGACGTCCGCGTGAGCGATGACATCGAAAAGTCCGCTCGCCGCCAGTTCGATTTCAGCAAGAAGGTAGTCCTCGTAAGCTTTGTCTGGGCCCCGCCTGGTGAACTCCGACCGCTGTTCTGCATGGTCAACTCCCCACGCTCCGAGCCAGTGTGTTGAGGCTACGAGAAAGTCGAACGGATACGGCTTGAGAAACTCCGCCACCTCATGCGCCGACTCAGGAAAGAAGTCGACCTCGAGCCCGAGAAGAACGGGCAGACCGCGGTCCTTTGCATCGACGACGGCCTGGACGTACCGATCGAGAGAGAGGACGCGTTCTGCGCGCACATACGCCCTTGTGTAGTCACGTAGATCCTTGCGGGGGTCAGACCTCCACCACTTCCCGAGTAACGGGGCTGACTCGATGCATCGATAGAGATGCTCCGTAAAGCCGATTTCCTCTGCACCCCTCGACAGTGCTACTTCGACATACGCTTCAATGTGGTCAATCGGATACTGCCCCGGCAGCGGTCCAACTCCGTCGTAAGGGCCGTGTTTGTGTAGATGCAGGTGATAGTCAGACATGTCCGCCGGGTTGCTTCGGTGTCGGTCGGTCTCAGGTTGCGTCTGGGAACTCGACTCCGCGATCTCGCAGAGTTCCCTTGATGACACCGATCCGCGCTTTTATCGCGGGCAGACCATGAGCGTCTTCGATTCCCTTGTTGATCTGGACGCCGCCGAGATTTCCCATCTCACCCGTGCTGGCGCCACCAGAGCCTGCCTGCACGACGAGGTCTATTCGTTTGCCCTCAATGGACTTCATCTGCTGGCGTTTTGATGCTAATTCGCGCAGTAGTTCTTCGTCCGATCGCTCAGAGTCGACCATGCCTGCGTACCCAGATGCTACCTCTCTGAGCTGGTCCTGTTCGTTGAGAAGTTTGTACTTCTCCTCGAATGCGTCGTCCGGCAGGTCGAATAGTCGCTTCTGGACATCGGCGAGCTTGCTGACGATATCGGCTGGTGTGGACATTGTTCCACGCTACCACTTCGCGCGCGAAGTGGACATCTATTTGTGGGGCGACTCGATGATTGCCGCTGGTACCCATCCGCGCACAGAATTGATCAACGCCACCGCCGAAGCCGACTCTGCCTGGGCAATGGTCACGGATCGTTCGGAGAGAGTGCCGTCTTCCAACAGTCTCTGTCGCAGCACGCCGGGCAGTAAACCGTCAGCGACCGGTGGGGTGATCCACGTACCGTCGATGAGGAATACCACGTTCGCGACTGTCGACTCTGTGACTCTGCCATCGGTGTTGACGCACAGCACATCGTCGGCATCAGGGTTTCGTCTTCTTCGCAGATCGAAGTGTTCTCGATCTGCGCCTTTATAGAAAAACCTCGCGTCTGAACTGTCGAGTGGTTCACGATCAATGACGATGCGAATCTCGTCCCCAGAGGGAACCGGACCGAGGTTGAATCGTTTGGTGGTGCCAGACGGAGACACCGACACCACCCCCGATTCTGAGAGGTCAACCCGTAGCTTTGTCGGTTCGCTAAGTGTTGATGCAACATCAGCCAACATGTCTCTGATCGCGCGAACGTCACATGGTATGCCAAGGAACTCTGAGGACTCAGAGAGGCGGTCCATGTGGGCATCGAGCATGAAGAACTCGCCATCCCATCGGATTGATTCAAACAATCCGATGCGTCGATGAACCTCGGTAAGCACTCGGGCCTTCGTCAACGCCTCGGCATATTCGTCCGCGGCGGTCGAGCTCCACGTTATCGCTCCCCCGACACCGTACGATGCCATGCCTTCTACCTCATCGACAACCACGGTGCGAATGGCGACGTTGAAACTCGCACCGTCAACACCATCACCCGGCGGGACGAAACCTATCGCACCGCAGTAGACGCCTCGATTCTCCTTCTCTATGCGCGAAATAATCTCCATCGATCGAGCCTTCGGCGCACCAGTCACCGAGCCGCACGGGAAGAGTGCGCCAAACACGTCGTCCAGTCCGATGCCAGACCGCAGCGTGCCTGACACATCAGAGGTCATCTGCCACACGGTGGGGAACTGTTCAATGTTGAAGAGGTTGGAGACCGTGACACTCCCATACTCGCAAATCTGACCAAGGTCGTTTCGAACGAGATCGACGATCATCACATTCTCCGTGCGGTCCTTCTCAGACGACGCAAGGGCCGCCATCAGTGCCGCATCTTCTGTGCCCCATCTCCCCCTGCGAGCCGTTCCCTTCATCGGTTTGGTGGTGATGTGCCGCTTCGAGATGGCGAAGAATTTTTCGGGCGACACAGAGATAACATGTCTGTCGCCGTGCCAGAGGTAAGCAGCGTATGAGGGATGCTGAGCGGATACAAGACGGGCATACATCTCAGACATGTCACCTGAGACACTGGCCCTCATCGCAAACGTCAGGTTCAACTGGTAGGTATCACCCTGCTCAATATGTGATCTGACCGCCTCAAAAGCGTCCAAATATTCGTCCTGAGATATTGACGGCTGCCAGCCAGACACTGTGAGGGGTCCGGAAGCCATCTCATCGACGCGTGGAGGGTCAACGTCGACAATGCCGCCGAAGACTCCGAACCAGACCAGTGGGGCATCCGTCGTGTCGGCCACGACAAGAGACACATCGAACGCGGGCGCTGCGTTGTACGCAACATACCCGGCAACCCAATATCCGTCACGCGCCGCGGACGACACCTGTTCGATGGCATCTCGCACCTCTGACAAGTCGTTCGCGACGATCTCAGTAACAGGATCGGTTGCAACGAACGAACGTTGCTCAATTGCGTCGTCGAATCGTGCGCCAAACATGCACAGAGCATATGGAAACCATGGATTCATCGGAGCACGAGCATCCAACCCGAGCAGCGTCTAAAGTGTCCAGGACACGAGGAGCTGGCCATGCATATGCAGGATGACTTTCCGCTGCTGTTGAGCACGTTGTACGACAACGCAGTTTGGCAGTACCCGGATCAGGAGATCGTTTCGGTTGAAGCTGATCGTTCGATCCATCGAACGACATATGCCGAGACAGACGTGCGTGTGCGCAAGCTTGCTGCTGCTCTCGAACAGAAACTCGGTACACAAGTGGGGGACGCCATCGGCACATTCGCGTGGAACAATCACCGACATCATGAGCTCTACTGGGCAACAGCGAACACCGGACGAATCTGTCACACCCTCAACATCAGGCTATTCGCCGAGCAGCTGACCTACATCGTGAATCATGCACAGGACAAGGTCATGTTCATCGACCCTGACCTCGCCCCGATGATTTCGCCTCTCGTCGACACCTTCAGCACAGTCGAACACTTCGTCATCATGAGCGACACGACGCAGGATTGCGGTATCGACGGAGCACTGGCGTACGAGGATCTCATCGCCGATGTCGAACCGGTAACGGAGTGGCCGATACTCGATGAAAGAAGCCCGATGATGTACTGCTACACATCTGGCACCACGGGAAACCCAAAAGGTGTTGCGTACACGCAGCGATCGACATATCTGCACACCATCTCCAATCTTGTCGCATATCCGCTGTCCGCAGATGACAATGTCCTTCCGGTTGTTCCAATGTTCCACGCCTCTGCGTGGGGATATCCCTTCATGGCTATAACGGTCGGCGCGAAACTCACATATCCAGGTCCCGATCTCTCTGGTGAGGGCCTCGTGAATCTCTTTGTCAACGAGAACGTCACGTTCTCAGGCGGTGTGCCGACGGTTTGGGTAGGCATCGAGGAGTACCTGCGGGCCCACCCAGATGTCGACATCTCTCACATGCGCGCCCTCTTCTGTGGCGGCTCAGCCGTTCCACGATCAATGATCGACTGGTTCGAAAAAAACGCTGGCGTTCGTGTGATCCAGGGATGGGGAATGACAGAGACGAACCCTATTGCGTCGATTGCGACACTCAAACCTTCGATGCACCACCTTCCGTGGAGAGAGCAGCTCGACGTCCTTGAGACCGCCGGCCGGCCGATTCCCGGTCTCCAGGTGAAGATTGTCGACGAGAACTTCCAACCCCTCCCCCACGACGGAGAAGCCTTCGGCGAGCTGCTCATCCGTGGACCCTGGATCGCAGCAGAGTATCTCAAGGACGAACGTTCATCGGAATCGTTTGTCGACGGCTGGTTGCGTACCGGCGATGTCTGCAAGATTACGCCGGAGGGATACATCAGAATCACCGATCGAGCCAAGGACCTCATCAAGTCTGGAGGTGAGTGGATCTCGTCGCTCGATGTCGAGAACGAGATCATGGGACATGAGGCGGTGGCGGAAGCCACCGTCGTCGGGCTTGCACATCCAAAGTGGCAGGAGCGCCCGGTTGCCTTCATCGTCGCGAAATCCGGCTCGTCGGTCACCGCAGACGACCTCCGCGCTCACCTCTCAACACGAATTGCTGACTGGTGGATACCAGACGATTTCATATTCATTGACGACATTCCCAAAACCGGAACAGGCAAGTTCGACAAAAAAGTCGTCAGAGCAAAGTACGCAGACCTCTTGACAGAGCAGGAGTAGTTTTCAGTCTTCAGTCAGAGGGACGAGGTGATTCGGTCCGCGGCGAGGTTCCTAATTCCAGTTTCTGTTCAGCAAGGAGCCTGACCTTGCTGAACATCCTGTACCAGTTCGAACTGAGAACTGAAAACTCTCTGCTGACGGCTTCTTCTACGAGCGTGAGACAGTGTGGGTGTGTATGGCTTAGCGATTAGGCGCGCCG
>SMXV01000038.1 GCA_004356175.1 Acidobacteriota bacterium | reverse complement strand
CCGAACAGGTAGAAACACTCTACTTCTCGGCTCGATGAGCGCTGCGGCAGGAGTAGCCGTCAGCTACGATGTAACCATGGAACCGAACCGACCATCAGCCAATCCAACCGGGCTGCGCCCAGCAGCGAGATGGATACAACTCACCATCTGGTTCACAGCCGCCCTACTGACCGCATCAGTGATCCTCGGCATGTTCCTGTATTAGACAGAATTCTTGAGTTTTCAGTCAACATGTACCGAAAGCCAAGCGCAGTACAGCATCGACGTCGTCGAAACTCTTCCACGTCTTGCCTCTCTCGCCTCGCGAGAGACAGGGAACCCGCGACAGCCGTATGGACAGACCATTCCTCTTCCTACCCCCCCTCGCGGGAGAGATGGTCCGAGCGAAGCGAGGGTCAGATAGGGGGCAATGCCAAGGCCGTTGGCGACGAATACGCTAAGACATAGTCTGAGCGGAGACCGCCATCTACTGTTGCGACCCAAACCATTGCTCGAGACGAACAAAACCCTCATCGAGCGAAACGTGAGGTGACCATTGCAGCTTGGCTCTTGTCTCACGCTGATCGAACCAGTGGGCTGTGGCGAGCTGTTCTGCGAGGAACCGAGTCATCGGCGGTTCCCCAGCAAGGTCCCGCGCTGCCCACATCCGTTCCGCAGCGCCGCCACCAACCTTCGCCACGAGGAACGGCACTCTGAGCCGCGGTGGCTCAAGCCCTGCGGCACTCACGATGCGGTTGACGATCTCGCGTACCGGCCGTGGTTGTCCGTTCGTCACAACGAACGCCTGTCCCCCGATTTCGGGAGCGCGATCGAGTGCGGCGACCGCTGCACTTGCGGCGTTGTCAATGTAGATCGTGTCGATCAGTGACATTCCAGGACCGACAATGGCGAGACGTCCAGACCGGGCTCGCTCGACGATTCGGCCAACAAGTTGCGTGTCTCCCGGGCCCCAGATGAGATGTGGCCGGATGGCTACGACGGCAGTTGCCGCGCAGTTCGCGTCAAGCGCGAGCAGCTCAGCCTCAGCCTTGCTCCGGGCATAATTGCCTCGCGCGGTATCGGGATTCGCCCTGCCTGCACCGACACCAACAAGCGACGCCCCACTGTGCGCAACAGAAGGAGACGAGATGAACACGACCCTTCCGACACCTCGCTCAAGCGCGGCAGCGACGACGTTGCGCGTGCCGACAACATTGGTGCGTTCAAAACTCGACCATGGTCCAACGGTCGAGACAAGACCGGCAACGTGAACCACTGCATCAGCTCCCGCCACAGCTCGACGAACAGCGACAGCGTCGGCGACATCCCCGTGAGTCTCCGCGACACCTAAATCTGTTGGACCACGCTGGAACACGGACACGGCATCGTCTCGGTCGACAAGCAGCCGAACAATCGCTCCCCCAAGCAGACTCGTTGCCCCGGTCACAAGGACCTTCATATCTTGCCCATTCGTCCACCGGAGAGCACACCGTCGGCCCATGTCGCTATTCGGGCCCTATCGATCTTGGAGTTGTGTCGTTTGTCGACAGGCAACGCCGAAACAACCAGCACTGCGGCGATGTCGACATCACCAGCGACCTCGCGTACGGATCGAGCAAGATAGGCGGAGGCGAGGCCCGACTTGGTGCCACTTGTCATCGTGAGAACGACAACCACCTGCTGGACACCTCTCGGTCCCACACCCACCACTGCAGCCAGTGCCACACCGTCGAGACGGACCACTCTCTGCTCCAAACCAACGGGTGTGACAACACCGTTCGACGTCACGATTGTGTGTGCGATTCTTCCCTCAACCCACAACCGACCTTCTGTGTCGATATGTCCGACGTCACCTGTGCGATGCCACCCTGAGGGCTGCGATGCACGGTGCTGGGTCAACCAAAGATTGTCGTACCCGTCACGCATGTGATCAGCTCTGACACAAATCTCGCCCATCACTTCCGACTGTTGAGTCAACGTTCCGCTCGTTTCCCCGGATGTGTCAATCGGATCGATGTGGACATCGACACTCGAGAGGGGCTTGCCAACACACACGCCGCTCCCATCGTTCGCTTCGCCAATCGCTTCGAGATTGATGTCGGCAACGGGCATGACTTCGGTCATTCCATACGGCGTGTGTGCATCGGCATGTGGCATCAACGCAACCGCTGAGTGCAGAATCTCTGGTAGAACTGGCGCACCGGCGGAGAGCAGCAACCTGACGTCGCCGAATCCTGCACGTTGAGCGTCCGAGATATCGCCCGCAGTAGCCGACACATTTGCTAGTGCAGCTGGCGACGCGAACACCATCGTCGCGTGAATTGCCATGGCAGCGTCGGCCAATGCTCCGGCGGTGAGGCTTCCAGGCGCCGTAACGGACATCGATGGCACCACCGACGGAATACCCATCAACGTACCAAGCAATGCAAACGGTCCGAATGCTGCGACGAGACGATCGGAGGATTGAATCCCGTACAGATCCACGATTGCGTCACGTTGCGCCTGAAGCTGGTGGTGCCGGTAAACAACGCCCTTTGCTGGTCCTGTGGCACCCGACGTGAATCCAATAGCGGCGACGTCGTCCGGAGCCGGAGCCGGCGGCAGAGAAGCGGGAGCGCCACGCGCCCGCAATTCGGACAACGATGACAGGATCCGGCCGAGACGTTTCTTGCCGTGCGACAGTTCCTCTGTCGAAATGCGTCGACCGGGCCAACGCAAGGTTTGTGCTGCCGCTAACGCCTTTGGGATACCGATGAGGAACGCAGGATTGGCACCCTTGAGCGCTCTGCCAATGCCACGCACTCCGAGTCCTGCGTCAACGAGCACGACGACGGCGCCGATCTTCCACGATGCAATGAGGCACACGGCAAGGTCGATGCCAGGTGGCACAAGGATCGCGATACGGTCGCCATGCCGAATCCCGATGTCTGCCATTCCGCCAGCAACGTGCTCAATATCGTTGTGGAGCTCGTTGAATGTGACGGATCTCGACTGTCCCCGTGATCCCATCTCGATGATTGCAACACCGTTGTCATCCGCCCTGTCATCGATTGCCGACCACAACGATGCCCTCTCTTGTGTTGATGTGTGCTGCGGTCCGTCCTCTGCCAATTGCGAAAGCCATGGATAGATAGCGGCCGAAACATCGGCATCCTCAGGAAGCAGATGACCTGCACCAACGAATCTGTGGATCGACGCGTGGGGCAGTCTCTGCGAAAGGTCTCGCAGGTAGAGATCGGAGAACACAGGGTCCGATGGTCCCCACAACAACAATGCAGGCACATCGGCGAGACTCTCGATTCCCTCGGCGATGTCGGCGAGAACTGTGAAACTTGTGTGGTCTTCGTCAAGTGGTATGTCCTCGACAAAGGTCGCTATTGCGGCGCGACGATTGGCACTCGCGTACGGTGCTTCGTATGCGTCGCGTATCGCCTTTGGCGGCCGCGGTCGCGACAGGGAAATCGTCCCCCGAATGAATGCCGGAGTCGTTTCGCACAGATTGCGCAACACGCCGGGCATCCTCACCATCCGAATCAGCGACGGCCCTGACGAACCTTCAGGCTGATGGACAGCCGTGTTCATCAGAACGATGCCAGCAAGGATGTCGCGATGGGTAAGAGCCCATCCGAGTGAGATCGGACCTCCCCAATCGTGGCCGACGGTGACTACTGGACCGCTGAGGTTTAACACATCGGTGAGTGCTGCCAGGTCCTCGACACGTTGGGCGAGGCGGCGGATGGTGCCTGTTCGTTCGGAGAAGCCCATGTCGAGTTGGTCGACAGCTATGACACGAACACCCTCCGGTGCCGTTGCGAGCAGGTCGCGCCAGATGTACGACCAGGTAGGGTTTCCGTGGACACACAACAGCGTCAGTTCGGCGTCCGGTTCCTGGTTGTCGAGGATGTGCCATGTGCGGTCAACGCCGTGTGCCTCGCTCGTCGTGACAAGGCGCGACCAATCCGGGTCAAGCTCTGGTAGTCCTGTCGGGGGTAGAGAAGCTGGCGCTGGTTCGCCCGCTGTCACCAAGCGAGTTCCATGGCGGAAGCGTTGATGCCAGACCCTATGCCGAGAAGCATCACCTTGTCGCCGGCGGTCAGCGAGTCCACTTCACGAGAGAGTGTGATGGGGATTGACGCGGGCCCGACGTTCCCCAGGAACGGAAACGTAAGCGGAACCTTGTCAGGGTCGATTCCGAGGCGTTCACAGAGAAGGGATGTGTGAACCTGAGACACCTGATGGAAGATGAAACTGTCAGCGTCGTACCAACCGAACTCATCGGCGTCGCCCCATGCTATCTCCGATACGTCAAGACCGGCGTCGAGCAAAACCTTTGAGTCGGTGCGCATCTTCTCCATGGTGCCGACACACAGGTCATGATGACTTGTGTCGGCACGGGCAATGCCACCAACGATCCTGTGGCTCCCCGGATTTTCAGAGTGGCGTCCAACAACAGCCGCCGCGCCTCCAGATCCCAGCGTCAGCGACGCAAATTCAGAGAGCATGTCAATCGCCGTTGCGTCGGAGTTGTTGAGACGCTCGATCGTGTTCTGCTGCAGCGCGCGAGAACCCTCTCCATCGACAATCAACGCGTAGTCAATCTGTCCGCTGTCGACCATGTTGCCAGCGACCTGAAGGGCGTTCACAAATCCGAGACATGCGTTCGAAAGGTCAAAGTTCAGGCACCAGCTCGGCAGATCGAGCGTGTTATGAACCGTCACAGCCGAGGACGGTTCGAGACGATCGCGACACACGGACGTGTCGATGAGAAGTCCAATACGGTCTGCGCTGATGCCGCTTGCGTCTATGGCCCGTGCTCCAGCAGCCGCGGCGGCATCCGTGTAGAGGTACCCCTCCGGCCACCATCTTCGTTCCCTGATACCAGCAAGGCGCTCAAGGAGTCCTGGCTGGCCACCAACTCGTTCGTACATCGGCGCGAGCATCTTGTCGATTTCGTCGGATGTGACCACCTGGGGTGCGTCCACATGAGCAATGGATACGATTGCCGAATCGGCCATTCGGAATTCAGCGTTGCCGGACATCAGGTATCTTTCCTTTTGGAAGCGCCGTAAGTGTGGCACGAACCGCGCCATACTTTCAGTCAATGCGGTGCGACGAAGTGACGCAAGTCAGCGCACTGCGAGCGTCACCTACGTAAAAACGGTCAACCAACGAATTGATCGGGCGCTCGACACCATAGTACGGGTGTCATCGGCCCTTGTAATCGCTCTGGTCGTCTGTCGTTACCATCTCGACCGATGGATGCCTTCGTCGATGACACGCTTGATCTGCTGGACTTTCGACGGCGAGTCGACGAACTGTATCGGCTGGTTCGGCAGTCCGGTTCGGGTGAGAAGACATGGCTTGGGTGGCGAGCGGGGCGCGATGAGCTGTTCTCATCTCATCCTCAGACACCCCTAGAAGTCGGAGACATCCGCCGCAAGGAAGGACTTGCCTACTTTGACTATGACGAGCAGTGGCGATTTGAACTCATCGTAGAACCAATGGAGGGCAGCGTTGTCTCAGTGAGTCACAGCTCGCAGGGCAGCACCGCCATGGCGGTGATCGGCCGTGTACGGCTGCCCATCGGCGACGAGCCTTACCTCACCGTCTTTCGCTTCGAACAGTACGCAGATGGAATCTTCGTGCCGTTCCGCGACGGCACCGCTGGCACAGAGACATACGGTGGTGGCAGATACCTTCTCGACTCCCCCAAGGGCGCCGATCTCGGCGGCTCTGACGACCGCATCGTTATGGACTTCAACTACGCGTACCACCCAAGCTGTGTGTATTCCGACCGCTGGTCCTGCCCCCTCCCACCCCGGGATAACTGGCTGACCGATGCGATTCCAGCTGGCGAACGGCTTTGAGCGTGCGCTAAATGAAGAGTTGTACGTCGGCTGTGGCGGCAAACTCGAGGAACGCCGCAGCACCGGCGATGTCGCATCCTTCTATAAGGTCCGATTCGGAAACGCCCATGATTCCCATCGTTGTTGCACACGCAAAGAACGTGACGTCGGAATCACGGGCCATGTCAATGAACTCCGGAATCGTCGGCATTGAGGACTTCTCCATCCATTTTTTCATCGTCCTGGTTGCAAGCTTTGTTGCTCCTGGGACCGCTCCAAGGAGGTTCGGCACCTGGAGAGGACCGGCAGGGTTCGCAAGGGATGCAACTTTCAGGCTTTCGAAACGTTCCTTGTGGAGAATGTCAAGCCCGAAGAAGGTAAAGTAGATGCCGACTTCCCATCCAAGGCTCACCGCTGTTGTTGCCAGAATCAATGGCGGATATGCCTGGTCAAGCGTGCCCTTGGACGCAACGAGAGCAAGGCGTCTCGTTGCGGTCTCCTGTCCATTCGTTTGCATTTCGGATCGTATTTCTGTGGTCATTGGCCGGTTCCTTTCTCGATCAAGAACACCTGTTTGTCGCCCGTGTCCTTGACGTCGAGAAGGTGATCGCCTCTCTGGCGTGCGAACGCGGGAATGTCGGCAAGTGATCCGGGATCTGTGCAAATCAGTTCGAGGATGTCACCCGCTTCCATGGGTTTGAGCGCAAGAGCTGCCTTGTAGACGGGCAGAGGGCACAGCAGCCCGGAGGTGTCGAGAGTTGCCGTGGGCGCTATGTCAGGGGTGGATTCGATGGTCATCAGCGTGTTCTCCATGGTCGGGTTCGGTCTCTTGTCATGTTGGGAGTCCTTGGGTTCCGAGCAGATCGGTGAAGTAGGTCGTGTATTTGGCGCTTGAGTCCGGGGAGACTCCCACGACGATGCCGTCGGCTGCTCCTCCATGTTTGTTGATCGCGTGGACGATGGCACCGGTTGACGGCCCAACGAGCAGGCCGTCCTTGCGGTGAAGTAGCAGCGTCATTTCATATGCCGCGTCGTCGGGGACGACTATCACGTCGTCGATGACGTCCCGGTCGAGGTTGCCTGGTTCGTTGGCTTCGGCGAAGCTCTTGAGCCCTGGGAGCCGGTGGCCCTTCTCTGGTTCTATGGCAATGATCTGAACATCGGGGTTCCGCTCCTTGAGGTAGCGGCCAACACCGGTGAGCGTCCCACAGGTACCGAACCCCGCAAAGAACGCCGACACCTCACCGTCGGTCTGGTTCCAGATCTCGGGACCCGTCGACTCGTAATGGGCACGAACGTTGTCAGGGTTCTCGTACTGGTCTGCCATCACGTACCGCGACCCCCCGTCGGAAGCCGCAATTGAACGGGCCAACGCGATGGCGCCGTCCTTGGGGTGGTCGACCGGGCAGAGTTCATCCGGTGTCTCCCACACCTCGGCCCCAAGCATCCGCAGCAGGGTCTTGCTCTCCTCTGGGACACCGTCGGGGATCGTGATCGTGACCTTTATGCCATTGGTGGCACCGATCGCTGCAAGCGCGATGGCCGTGTTGCCTGACGAGGCTTCGACTATCTCGCGCCCTTCAAGGGCACCGCTGTCGATGAGGCCGTCGATCAGATACGATGCTGCCCGGTCTTTGATCGATCCGAACGGGTTCATCCACTCGAGCTTGAGATACACGTTGTCCGCTGATACCGCGTTACGAACGCGCACGAGGGGCGTCGGATTGTCAACATCAGGGAGGAGATCCCTGATGTCCTCGAACCGGCGCAGCGCACGGTCAGAGATGCGGGATGTGGTGATGTCGGTTCGAGCGGCCATTGTGGTTCCTTCGGTTCGCTGTAGGTAGTGAAAAAAACAGGAAAACCCGCTCCAGCGAGATGCCGGGCGGGTTGTGCGGGTTGCTAAAGTTAGTTTTCGATGACTTCTATGACCCTGTCCGCGCGACAGTGCTACAACAGCAGCAACACATCGCGGCGCAAGTGGAGAGTCTCGTCATTGCCAGCAGCATACCCGACGAACCACATGACGTTGACGAATTTCCGGGAAAAGATGATTTGACTTGATTCACGGACGTGCTTAACTCACTGGTCAACACGTCGACGTACGTGCCACGCGAAACGAAAGGAACAGATGATGTGCAGCCTCGCACCGACTCCTGCTGTTCCGACGCGCGGCATCGTCATGTGCATGTGCATGATCAGCTCTCGGGTGGCTCACCCGGGCGTGTCTGCACGACGCCCTTAGGAATCGCCACCACCCGAGAGGTCCATCCGGCGTTCCGCTTCAACCCTGACTGGTTCTTCCGGTCACATTGAAAAGGACTCACATGACAACAGCAACAGCACAACTCAACAACGTCAACATCGCTGCCATCGGCATTCTCGTAGAGGCCATAGCGGCCGAACCCGAGCATGCCGAAACGACATGGCACGCTTCCGTCGAGTGGGACGGCGGGTTCCACACCACCACCACCATCAGGGACTTCGAGCCGTTCGCCACGGACGAACCCGAGGTACTCGGTGGGACGGACAAGGCGCCGAACCCCGTTGAGCACCTCATCGCTGCACTCGGCTCGTGCCTTGCGATCGGCTACGCCGCGAACGCGACCGTCGCAGGTATCCGACTCGACACGCT
>SMXV01000037.1 GCA_004356175.1 Acidobacteriota bacterium | reverse complement strand
CCTGCCCCTGATGTGCAGCGACTGAAACCACGTCACCATCCTGTGACATGAGTACAGCTCCCACACGCGGATTCGGATGCGGGTATGTATTTCGAGTTGCCTCGATTGCCATACGCATCAACTCTTCCGCGTCTGTAACTGCGACTGGGTTGTGACCAGCGCGACGCATCTGCGCCCCTTTCTTCCATCCGGACTGTCACCGTCGGCCCCGGAGTTGCACCGGATCAGCCCCAATATGATTGGGGGTCGCGGGCTTTCACCGCCGGTCGGGAATTGCACCCTGCCCCGAAAGAGGTATGTGGGGGAAAGGTAACAGGAAACGGAGGGTGAAGAACCGGGGGGCTAAAAGAAGCCATCAGCTATCAGCCTTCAGAATGAGACATCAGATTCCAGATGTCAGATTCCAGACTCCAGATTCCAGACTCCAGATTCCAGATGTCAGACTCCAGACTCCAGACGCAGGTTTTCAGTTTTCAGTTCTCAGTCAGCACTTGGTGGGAGCATCTCTTGCGGCCCGAGCTCAAAGCATGGATCCCGCAAACCCCCAAGCGACTCCACTTGGTCGATTCCTGTTCTGACTGAAAACTGAGAACTGAAAACTGTCCGAGTCCGACATCTGAGTTCTGACACCACACCACTCCCCCAAGCTGGTGGCTGAAAGCTGAGGGCTAAAAGCCATCTTGTCTGTCATCTGGAATCTGTTATCTGACATCTCAGGCTTTCCCCCACCTCTGACTAGACACTCGAAACTAGATACTTCTTCACGTCCGCCTATCAATCTGATAGTTCGTCCCTGCTGTCTGCTTAGCAACTTCCTTCATCTCCGACGCTGCAGCAGAGGCCTCCCACGCGCTTGTGATCGATCGACGACTGGTGGATGCGACGCCCATGGACAGTGAGCACACCGGATATGCCTGGCGCTCGCCGCGCCGGTCGGTTACCTCAATGTATCCCTGCAGTGCGTCAGCAGTGTCATAGAAATCGAGAATGCCATCGTCGAAGTGGCGAACGATGTACTCACAGTATGGCTCAGCGTTGTAGTCCTCAATAATCGTGATGAAGTCGTCACCACCAACGTGTCCGACAAAGGAGTCCGACTCAGTGACCTGGGCTGCTGCATCGGTGAGGATCTTTGCGGTGAACCCGATGACGGCGTCGCCGCGAAGAAAACCATAGTGATCGTTGTACGCCTTGAAATTGTCAAGATCGGCGTGGATGAGAGCAAAGTCCTTTTGCCGGTCGACCCTGCGTTCCAGTTCCGCGGTGATCTGAAAGTTTCCGGGTAGGCCAGTAAGAGGAGAGAGGTCGCGAAGTTGCTGACTTCGTCGCAGGACGGTGCGAATTCTTGCGATGAGTTCTTCAAGGTCGAACGGTTTGGTGATGTAGTCGTCAGCGCCGAGGTCGAGACCTTTGACTCTGTCCTCTGCGAGGCTGCGGGCGGTGAGCACAATCACAGGTACGTTCGCTGTGGAAGGGTCGGATCGCATTCGCCGCAGGACGGTCAGACCGTCCATCTCGGGCATCATCACATCGAGAAGCATCAGGTCTGGTGGGTCGGCCGCGACCTTCTCAAGTGCTTCGCGGCCTCCTCCCGCTAGTTCGACATCGAAACCATCCATCTCAAGGTTCATTCGCACGAACTGCAAGATATCCGGATCGTCGTCCACTACGAGGATGCGTTCGGGCATGTCACTCCTGGTTCAGAATCTTTCGCATTGCTGCGACGGCGGCCACAGGGTCGTCCGCCCGGAAAAGCGATGTGCCGGCTACGAATACATCGCCACCGGCCCTTCTGGCCAGCTTCACCGTGCGGAGGTCGATGCCTCCATCTATCTGTATATCGGTGGACAATGCGCGAGAATCAATGATTTGTCTCAATTCTTCAATTTTCGCGAGGCACTCATCCAGAAAGGTCTGCCCGCCGAGTCCGGGATGCACAGTCATGACCACCACCATCGATGTCAAATCTAGGAACGGTTCGATGGCAGACACGGGAGTGGGTGGGTTGATCACGAGTCCGAAGTCAAGGTCGAGAGATGCAGCGAGGGCGGCTACCGGTCGGGGATCTGGAACTGCCTCGATGTGGACGGTCACGCCGTTCGCGCCGGCATCCTTGATCGGACCGAGATATGCGAGCGGGTCAGAAATCATGAGATGACAGTCAAGGTAGAGGTCTGTCGATGCGGCCAACGATGCAATTACAGGAGGTCCGAGCGAAATATTCGGCACGAAATGGCCGTCCATTACGTCGACGTGGAGCAGGTCGATATCGTCGCTGATGAGTTCGATGTCGCTCGCGAGGTTGGCGAAATCTGCTGCAAGTATCGATGGCGCGATGCGTGGGTCGGCTCTCATTGACTCAGATTGTAGGAGCGTGGCAGTGTCGTTGATTATCGAGGCTCGGCTGCATGCGTGGCATCCCTGGTCGCACTACTGTGAACCGTCGGAGGAGGGACCACACATGGACAGATATCGCATCGAATCCGGCTATCAGCTGAGACTTGCGGACAGGGATGCTGGTGAAAAGGCGGCCCATCCCGATCTCAACAAGAAACACGCTGGCGCGGTTCTCGCGAGGCTGAACGCACAACTCGCGGAACTGCAGAAATTGCTGTGGTCCGACGGGTCAAGGGCCCTGCTCCTCGTGCTCCAGGCCATGGACACCGGCGGAAAGGATGGCACTATTCGAGGTGTCTTCACAGGTGTCAACCCCCAAGGCGTCACAGTGCACGGATTTGGCGTGCCTGGGCCACACGAAATTGAGCACGACTATTTGTGGCGCGTTCACGACAAGACGCCTGCGCGCGGCCGCATTGCAGTCTTTAACCGAAGCCACTATGAGGACGTCCTGATCGTTCGTGTAAATGAGCTCGTCCCTCGTGAGGTGTGGCATCGAAGGTATGAGCACATCAGGAATTTTGAACAGATGCTGACGGACGAGGGAACTGTTCTTGTGAAGATCATGCTGCACATTTCAAAGGACGAACAGAAACTGCGGCTGCAAGCTCGCGTCGACAATCCAGCGAAGCACTTCAAGTTCAGCATGGGCGATCTCGAAGCACGGTCGAAGTGGGATCAATACCAGAGGGCGTATGAGGATGCGATAACAGAGACCTCGACCGAGGACGCGCCGTGGTATGTGGTGCCTTCCGACCGTAAATGGTACCGAAATCTCGTCATCTCGCGAATTCTCATCGACACGCTCACAGCGATGAACCTCTCCTACCCAACGCCAGAACTCGATCCTACGTCAATCGTGATTGAGTAACTGGTCGCGCCGCCGTCGAGCGATCAGTCGAATGTAACGTCACGACCCTGCGTCCCACGGAACCACTCATCGGCTGAGAGAAGCGACCTGCCTTCAGGCCGCACGGTGTTGAGCTCAACCCCACCATCTGAGAAGCCCGCGACGACTCCGCTTTCAGCCAGAGTCACAGTTCCCGGTTTGGGCGCGGAGTCCGATGGTTGCGCGCCGTGGATCTGCAGCCGGCCTCGGTCTGTGGCAAGCCATGCAACCGGACGCGGCAGAAACGCGCGGATTGTGCGTTCAGCCTGAGCTTGCCCAAGGGAGGAAGTCAGCTGTGCTTCCTCCTTCGTCAGGCGCTTCGCATGGCTTGCCGCCGACGCGATTTGAGGGACTGGCACCCTTCGGCCGGCGAGAAACTCAGGAAGGGTGTCATCCAGCAACATTGCACCAAGGAATGAGAGGCGGGCCGTGAGGCTGCCACCCGTTTCGCGGGGTCCGATCGGCGTTGGAACCTCGGCCACAACGTCACCCGTGTCGAGTCCTTCATCGATTTTCATAAGCGTGACACCTGTTCGTGTATCGCCTGAAAGTATCGCGCGTTCCACTGGTGCGGCACCGCGCCACCGTGGGAGCAGGGAGAAGTGCACGTTGAGAAAGCCGGACGGGGCCGATTTGATCATCTTGGGTGTAAGAATTGATCCGTAGGCAACTACGACGCCGAACGCAAAGGAACCGTCTGAGAGAATCTCAAGCAGCTCGGCAGCGGTCTCCGGTTGGGCGACGCGAAAGCCGAACTGCTTGGCGGCAGTCTTGACCGGTGGAGGTATTGGTCGACCGCCACGCGAGCCAGGACGGTCGGGCTTTGTGATCACCATGTCGACATCTTCGATATCTGCAACGGCTGCAAGGCTCGCGATCGCGGCCGCTGGTGTCCCGAGGAAGACGGCACCCATCAAAGGACCCTATCGGTGGCGACCGATTCTTCTCTCAGGTCCTTCAACAACTGTCTCCTGACACGAGCGCTGAGGCGGGAGATGAGAAGCGTGCCGTCGAGGTGGTCGATCTCGTGTTGCAGCACACGACCCATGAGATCGTCGCCCTCAAGCACAATTCTTTCACCATCGCGTCCAACACCCTCCGCTCGGGCGTACTCAGCACGCGTAATTTGCCAATAACGGTCAGGGACCGAAAGGCAGCCCTCTTCGAACTTCCAACTTCCCTGCACATCCGTGACCGAAGGGTTGACCATGACGAGCGCACCCTCCCCGACGTCCGCGACGAATACTCGCTTCAAGACGCCGATCTGGGGTGCTGCCAGACCCACTCCCGGAGCTTCGTACATCGTCTCAAGCATGTCATCTATCAACCGGCTCAGACTTTCGTCGAACTCCGTCACATCGCTTGCCTGCATCGCGAGAACAGGATCAGGAAACACTCGAATCGGGAAGATTGCCATGCACCGGAGCGTAGTTGCACCTCCGCGGTTCCGTGCTCCATTGACATCGCCGACCACGTCTCAGGCGTTGCGTTGTCCGAAGATTGTGCAATGTTCTCGCAAGAAGGGCTTCCTGCGAGTTGTGTTCTCGAGAATCCGCGAGCAACCGAGGCGGGAGGTTGCCGTTCTCAGCAAGCAACGGGAAACGCTGAGGCGTTCCTGGGGTGCCGGCCCCTCGTGGATTGAAGGTGACGAGGAGACGGCGCCGACCGAGTCGGTGCAGAGAGCGGGAGCAGGTGAATTAGAGGTCGAAGGGGTCGACGTCGATTCGGATGGTTGCACCCTTGTTTCGTAGCGTCGAGATGATGGGGCGTAGTGCGATTCGGGCGCTTGTCAGATCGCGGCCCTGGATCAACCAGCGCTTTCGATCGACCGATATCGACGGACCAAGCACGGTGGTGTTCTCCCCAAGATCCTCTGTCAGGAGTGATTCTGTGGCAACGTCGCCACGTATCTCAAGAGCGATGAGAGAACCCGCGGGAGGAAAGCCGAGCGATGTTCGTGTTGCGAGTTCAGCATCGAGAAATTCCTCCGACCTACCTGAAAGAAGACAAGCGACGACGGCTTGGCGGGGTGCGGCCGTTTGGATGAGACAACTCCGTCCGCTGCCTCTGCTCACCGTCTGGCAGAGACGTACGAGCAGTCTCAAGGCGTCCTCGGCAGCCCTGTAGTGAGGAGCCATTGTCAGCCCATCTATGTCGACGGCAACAGCAAGCCCGATGCCGTGCACGCCGATGAGATCTCGCTCTGACCCGACAGTGACGAGAGCACCATCTCCCGACCTCCCCACCTTGTCACCGACAATCCGTCGTACATCGTCAATCGTGCGGCCGATGCCCGCCCCCAGTGCCTGAAATTGTTTCGAGCCACACGAAACACACCCGAGGAGGGTTTCGCCGCAGCGTCGGCAGACTTCGTCCCGCGAACCAGCGCTTTTACACACCGGACATCGGCGCACTTCGCCACACGCCGCACATCTGAAAGCTGGCGCATATCCACGTGAACCGACAAGGACAAAGGTTGCTTCGCCTGCAGCGGTAGCACGACGGATGGCCGCTGACGCCTTCTCAGTGAACAGCGCACCTGTCGGCGGTTCATCCTGTCGATCGACGACCTCGACCATGGGCCACTGTCTTGATGGTCCAGCAATCACAGCTGAGCCGTGAGCCAGGGCTTCAAGTGTGGGCACGGGACCGAGAAATACAATGGGAAAATGTTCCTCACGCGATCTCTGCAACACGACCTCTCTGACGCTTGTGGTCGGAGATGCCTGAGATCGCATCACCCTGCGACCATCTTCAACGACAACCACGACCCCAACGTCGACAAATGGCCAGAACATGACTTCTCGGGTGCCCACGAGAATCGCGCTGGATTGCGCTGTGATGGCGGACCATGCCTCGGTGACCTGCTTGGCCGCCATCGATGATGTTGCACGAAACACAGAGACATTGAGCGAGGACTCGATCTCAGCGGCAATCGAATCGATCTCCTGCACCGTTGGCGCGATCACAACCACGTTGTGCCCCCCCGTCACCGCTTCCTCGATGCTTGCAACGACCGCAGCACCGTGTGGTGCAGACCCGATGCGGTACATCGGCTTGCCAGGCGCCACACCATACACGCGAGGGTGGTCGTGGTTGCTTGTTCGCCGCGCAATGGTTGGCGGGACGGTACGCCTCAGCATCACCGAGAGCGGGGCAACATAGTGCGTCGACGCCCATCGCAGCGTCGCGAGCAGTCGAGTGTCGAATGATGGAATGCTCCCCGACACTCCTTCGATGGAGAGGAGCTTCCTGTCGGGATCCGCATCGAAAAGTGCCGTGACGAATCCCTTCATCCTGCGACCGCTCACTTTGATTCTTACGCGACTTCCAACAGTCACCGTAACATCGGGTGGCACCGAGTACGAAAATCCGTCATCGACGGCGAAGGTTGTTATGTCCGGAACAACTTGGCAGGCGACCTGCACGGCGGTCTGTCTGGTGGGTTGCGGCGTCAGGACTCTGACCTGAGTTGTAGAACAGCGTCCCAGATGCGGGCCGCAACGTCGTCCTTCGACATCAGATCGAGATCCCTCGTTGAGCCGTCCCTGAAGATGAACCGGACTTCATTTGTGACTGAGCCAAAACCTGAACCCGTCTTTTGGATGTCGTTTGCAACGAGAAGGTCGACACCTTTCGCGGCTGCCTTTGCGGCGGCAGCGTCAAGAGACCCGGCTTCGGCCGCGAACCCTACGAGCAGAGGCCGGGGATTGGATTCGTTGACACCCGCAAGAATGTCAGGCGTCGCAACGAGTTCAATCTTTGGTGCTCCGTCGGCGCGGCGGAGCTTTGTTGTGCTCGGGTTGCGGGGGGCGAAGTCGGCAACCGCTGCTGCCAGCACGGCAACGTCAACAAGTGGCGCCTTCTCCCAAACTGCCTTGGCCATGTCATCGGCTGTCTCGACGCGTACGATCTCGAGGGCCGCGTCTTGGGGGCCTTCTTGTGTAGTGACAAGTGTTACGTCTGCACCCCTGTTCGAAGCGTTGCTCGCTAGTGCATTTCCCATCTTGCCTGATGAGCGATTCCCGATGTATCGGACGGGGTCGATCGCTTCGCGTGTTCCGCCCGATGTTACGAGGACGGACAGCCCGGCCATGTCTGGCGTTGGAAAGAGGCCAAACACGGCATCCGCGATGTCGTATGGTTCAGACATTCTGCCGACGCCTACGTCACCGCCAGCAAGTGGTCCGGTCTCTGGACCAACAATCGTGTACCCGAAGTCTCTCAATGTCGTGATGTTGGCCTGCGTGGAGGGCTGATCCCACATCTCGCTGTGCATGGCAGGGGCAACAACCACAGGAGCCGTTGATGCGAGGATTGTCGCGATGAGTGCGTTCGACGACTCTCCATGGGCGAGTCTTGAAATCGTCGCCGCAGTTGCGGGCGCGATCACGATCGCATCAGCCCATTGTCCGAGAGACGTATGAGGAGAAACATCCTCCTGGTCGAACAGTCCGGTGACGGGTACATGGCCGGTGATAGCGCTGAACGTGGCGCTTCCGATGAACTTCTGAGCGGTGTCGGTCATGACGACTCGCACGGATGCTCCCCGCTCAATCAGTGCCCGAGCCAAATATGCGGCTTTGTAAGCAGCAATTCCCCCCGAAACTCCCAGGACGATGCGCCGTCCCGCTGGCACGACTACTCCTCTGGAGGAGCTACAACAACCTTATCTGCAACAATCTCTTCGAGTGCGATTGAGAGTGGTTTACGCGACATCGAGTGGACCTGCGGTGGTATGTACCCACCAAGACCTGCTCCCAATTCGTTGTAGTAGGCATTGATTTGTCTTGCCCGACGGGCTGATAGCACAACAAGCGCAAAACGCGACTCAGTTTTCGAGACAAGTTCGCCGATTGGCGGTTCAAGCATCATGTGGCTGGGCTCCTATGGTCAGGCTGCTATGTCGTATCAGTGTATGGTCGCCGAGGCGCCGTCGTTATCAAGTATATCGAGAATCTGAGCGACCGTTTCCTCTACGTCAACGTTTTCGACGAGATGGTCATAGAAGCTCTCAGCTTCGGCGATCTGATGAGCGGCCAAATCGAGACGGAGGGATATGTCGAGGGCGGAAGTGTCCCCTCTCCCTTTGAGCCGTTCCTCAAGGGTTTCAAGGTCCGGCGGAGCGATGAATATCAACACGGCGCTGGGGTACGAGGCGCGAAGTTGTTTGGCGCCTTCATTCTCTATGTCGAGAATCACGTTTCTCCCGGACTCAAGAATAGGAAGAACCGACTGGCGTGGTGTGCCATAGAGATTCCCACCGTATTCGGCCCACTCGAGAATCTCTCCTCTGGCAATCATCTGTTGGAAGGTGACCCGATCGACGAAGTGATACTCCCTACCGTCGATCTCGCCCGGCCGTGCCGCCCGCGTTGTTGCGGATACCGAGAAGACTGAACCGGTCGGTGCGATTAATTCTGCGACAACGCTGGTCTTGCCGACACCGGAGGGCCCGGATATGACGATGAGTCTGCCTCTAGGGGAATCGTTCAATGAGGGCCTTGCGCTGATTCTTGCCTAGACCCCTAATCGTACGGTTGTCGGCAATTCCGATTTCTTCGAATAGACGCTTCGTTGCGACCGTGCCCATGTGTGGCATCGAAACGACCACTGCTTGGATCTTCATGCCTGCAACAAGGGTGTTTTCCTCTGCTCGGTCAAGCACGTCAAGAAATGTGATGCTTCCGCTCTTGAGAAGTACGCGAATCTCGGCCCTGATTGCGCGTGCCTCATGCGCTCTGGCAAGTGCGGCGGCCCGTTGCTCGTCTGTCATTTCTGGAAGCACGATCTCTCCTGTTCCTAGCCCACCCTATCAACGAAGGTCCAGCTACGCAGGCATTCGTGATCCGCTTGCGAGACCGAAGACGCGCCTACTCCTTTGACCTGAGAGAATGCCAGATCGCGTTCGCAGCTGCGGGAGGATCGCTGGCAGCGATGATTGGCCGCCCGATCACGAGGTAGCTCGCTCCGCGCGCAAGAGCGTCACTCGGCGTTGCTGTGCGTGATTGGTCGTCCGAGTGGGATCCAAGACGGATGCCGGGCACAAACGTTTTCAGGGATGGCGCCGCCTGCTTAACGGTATTGATTTCGTGTGCGGAGCAGATGAGTCCCTCGCATTGGGCTGCAGTGGCGACTTTCGACATCTTGCCAACGAGCTCTCCCGGCGATCTCTGGATGCCGATGCGTTCGAGGTCGAACTTGTCGAGAGACGTCAGAACGGAGACTCCGAGAATACCTGCTTCAGCCTGTGCAGCACCGCGTGAAAGACCTTCGACGGCAGCTTCGAGCATGTCAAAACCGCCGCCAACATGTGCGGTGACCCAGCGAGCGCCATGTGTCGCCAAGCGTTCGGCCGCTGCCTCGACCTGGGATGGAATGTCGTGCAATTTAGCGTCGACGAAGACTGGCTTGCCGAGCTGCACAAGGGCGTCAATGGTGCCGGGTCCCGGTCCGTGCAGAAGACCGAGACCGATCTTGAACGCTCCAACGTATGGCGCAACGGATGTGGCCATCACAATCGCATCCGCTGCTGTGTTGAGATCGAGCGCGACGATGATCGGATTTTCATTCACCATCGTTCGTAGGCCCCGATCAGTTCTGAAATACTGACGATGTGATGTTTCTTGAGAAAGCGCGTGAGATCACGGCTGATTCTGCCTGCAACTCTCGGCGATTTGAAGTGAGCAGAGCCAATCGCGACTGCTGACGCACCGGCGAGCAGGAACTCGATGACATGTTCCGCCTTCGACACTCCCCCGCATCCCACGATTGCGAGGTCGGGCAGGTCCCTGGAGATTTCGAGAACGCTGCGGATCGCTATCGGACGAATTGGCGCGCCTGAGTAGCCGCCGATCAATCCGCTGAGGAGCGGTCTGCGGGTCACGGGGTCGATACCGGCACCCATCACCGTGTTCGATACGATAACCCAGTCGGCACCAGCGTCTGAGACTGCCTGTGCAACAGCGCTGATCGGTTGGGCATCTGAGCTGAGTTTTGCACCGATGGGAAGATCCGTAGCGTCGCGCACCGCGGCGACAACGTCGGCCGAGATTGACGGCTCCAGTGCGAACGGTGCACCCGCAAGGTTTGGGCATGACAGGTTGATTTCGATTGCGGCCACACCAGCATCCGCCATGGAGGATGCAACGACGTGAAATCCGTCGATGCCGTGGGCAACGACACTCCCCCACACCTCTGTTGGCAGATTCCGCAATCCTTCTGCATAGGACGCGATCCAGCTCTCAATGCCAGGATTCTGGATTCCGATGGCATTGAGTATCCCGCTGTGTGTGTGAGCAAGGCGCGGAACGGCGTTTCCCTGCCATGGTTCAGGTGAAACCGACTTTGCTGTTGCGGCACCGTACACCGAAAAGTCCACGACATCGGCGAACTCGACGAGGGATCCAAGTGTTCCAGATGCGGCAATGAGTGGAGAGCTGAGCGGATATGATCCGAGCGATGTCGACAGGCGATTCATCCAAGACCTGCAGAAGCATGGTGATCCTGAAGGCTCTTCACTTCGATCGACTCGTTGCGGGCCGCAGCGATACTTGCCGCAACAGCGATACCTCCCTGGGCCGTGGTTACGCATGGAACGCCGTGCCTGATTGCCGCACGCCGGATGAGGCGACCGTCGCCGCGAGCTTTTCCTCCGGCAGGTGTGTTGATGACCAGGTCGATACGGCCATCCTCAAGCAGCCGCACCGGGTTGTATCTCCCTTCGCCCACCTTGTCAACATGGGTTGTGGCGATTCCGTTGCGTGCCAGATGGCCAGCAGTTCCGTGTGTTGCGTACAACTTGAAGCCGAGGTCAGCCAACTGCTGCGCAAACACGATGCCTGTCTGTTTATCAACGTCTGCGAGCGAGATGAATACTGAGCCTTTGAGTGGCACGGCGTGTCCTGCACCGCTGAGCGCCTTTGAATAGGCAATTGCCTCGCTGGGTCCGATCCCCATCACCTCGCCGGTGGCACGCATCTCTGGACCGAGCAGCGTGTCCTCGTCAGGGAAGCGGTTCCATGGCAGCACCGCTTCTTTCACAGCAGTGTATGGAAGCTTTATGTCGGAAGCGGGCACGAGTCCGGCCGATATCAGATCGTGCAGCTTCTCCCCCATCATGACCCGCGTTGCCACTTTGGCAAGAGGCACACCAGTTGCTTTTGATATGAATGGGACAGTCCGCGATGCGCGTGGATTCGCTTCAAGGACGTACACATCTTCGCCTTTGATCGCGAACTGGATGTTCAACAATCCAACGACGTTGAGGGCGCGGGCGAGTTTCAACGTGTCGGATTTCACACGGGCAATCACGGTGTCTGAAAGTGTTGGCGGTGGTACTACGCAAGCGGAGTCGCCGGAGTGGACTCCAGCCTCCTCGACGTGTTCCATGATGCCGCCGATGTAGATGCGCTCACCGTCAAAGACTGCGTCCACATCGACCTCGATGGCGTTTTCCAGGAAGCGATCAATGAGCAGCGGTGACTCGGAGAGATCCGAGACCCCGCGTGTGTCCCCATACATGTGTGAGAGGTACGCGTTGAGGTCATCGAGACTGTACACAATGCGCATTGCGCGCCCTCCAAGCACATAACTCGGGCGTACCACGGCGGGAAAACCAATGCGCTCAGCGATGTCGATGGCTTCTGCTGCGCTCATCGCGGTGCCGTTCTGGGGCTGCTTGATGCCATTTTCGCTACAGAGAAGAGAGAAACGTTCCCTGTCCTCTGCCATGTCAATCGAATCTGGACTTGTGCCGGCAATGTTCACGCCCGCAGCCTCAAGCGCAGGGGCCAGTCCAAGGGGCGTCTGTCCTCCGAGTTGCACGATCACGGCGATGGGACGTTCCACCTCGACAATCTCCAACACGTCGCGCACAGTGAGTGGCTCAAAATACAGACGCGTTGATGTGTCGTAGTCCGTCGAAACGGTCTCAGGATTGCAGTTGACCATGACTGTTTCGTATCCAGCGTCGGCGAGGGCAAATGCAGCGTGGACGCAGCAGTAATCGAACTCGATTCCTTGCCCAATCCGATTCGGACCAGACCCAAGAACCATCACAGTCCGGCTGCCGGGCGGCGGCACTTCCGATTCGTCCTCATATGTCGAGTAGAAGTAGGGCGTCTGCGCCTCGAACTCCCCCGCGCAGGTGTCGACTGTCTTGTATGTGACACGCGGTCCGACCTTGCGACGCATGGTCGTCACGGCGTCGGCCTCCATATTCCACAGATACGCCAACTGATCGTCCGAGAATCCAAACCGCTTCCCCTCCCGAAGACCGTCGGGCGATGATCCCTGCTCCTCAAGTCGCATGCGAACTTCGACGATATGCACAATTTGGTCAATAAACCATGGGTCTATTCGTGATGTGGCCGCCACAACATCTGGTGCAACACCTCGGCGAATCGCCTCGCCGATCTCGAAGAGGCGATCAGGACTCGCGACAGCGATGCGGCTAAGCAGTTGGCTATCACCGAGCACTACCTGTGCTGTCTCGGCCGGGTCTGCGCCAAGTCCGAGCCGCCCGGTCTCAAGGCTGCGAATTGCCTTCTGGAGCGCTTCTGGGAACGTCCGTCCGATCGCCATGGCCTCGCCGACGGATTGCATTGACGTTCCGAGTATTGGTTCAACCGAAGGGAACTTGGCAAAGTCGAAACGAGGAATCTTGACAACGACGTAATCGAGGGCCGGTTCGAACGATGCAGGCGTCGCCCCGGTGATGTCGTTGGTTATTTCGTCGAGGGTGAACCCCACAGCGAGCAGCGCTGCAATCTTTGCAATCGGGAAGCCTGTTGCTTTTGAGGCAAGGGCGGACGAGCGCGAGACTCTGGGGTTCATCTCGATGATGATTCGTCTGCCCGATTCGGGATCGACTGCAAACTGCACGTTTGATCCACCCGTTTCGACGCCGATTTGTCTCAGACAGGCGATTGCGTCGTCCCGCATGGCCTGG
>SMXV01000036.1 GCA_004356175.1 Acidobacteriota bacterium | reverse complement strand
TCGACGTCGCCATGGACCTCACAAGCACCTGACACGCGGCGGCGCAATCCTCTTCTGTGGGCTCCTGAGCACCTATACGGGTCTGGTAACCCTGGGTACGCGAACCGGGGGTTAGTTGGAGAAGGTGAAGGCTTGGGCTTGGAACCAGCGGGACGCGACCATCTCGTAGTGGCGTTGCGATGCTTCTCCGTCGCCCTGTTCGAGGGCGAGAAGGCTGCTGCGCACGTCATCGACGGAGTCGTCGAGGACCAAGTCGGGTTCGGAGAAGACACCTGCGACTGCGGCGTAGTCGAGCTCAACCATTGAGTCGGCTGAGAACTCCATGAGCCAACGCTCAAGATCGTTCATACGCTCAATGACCTGCTGCGGAAAGCCCGCTCCAGATAGGACCGAGGCAGCCCAATGCACCCTGTCGACGGAGTCCCCGATTGAGGTTCGATACCGAATCGAGAGAGTGCCATCCACGTCGTACAGGTCGCGCTCTGAGGGTGCAAACGCGGCGAACCAACGCAAAGGCACGTGCCACGGCGACGAGAGAATGTAACTACGCGGCAGCCTCGTCGACGCACGTAGCTCTGAGAGTTCGAGCGCGAGACCGAGACGTTCGATTTCGGTAACCGTCCGCAGCGCCGGATACGTCTCTGTGAAGGCCAACGCACCCTCAAGCATGCGAATGCGAGCGTTCCGTGGGCACGCATACTGGTTGTGTTGCCACTCGGCGAACAAGGCATCGTCGTCGGTGGGTTCGGTCCACATGAAGATGCCGTCGTCGGTTACCGAAAGTGCCTCATCCTTGGCGATGGGCGGCGCAAGAATGCCAACCCGCTCAGCAGGGAGATACGTGCGAAAATATGCGGTCTTGATCACCCAACCATCCTAGAGGACGTAGGATTTTGAGTGGCAAGAACGCCAACCACTATCATGTTGATACGTCCCGATGGGCGTGATCAGCGACGGAGGGCGTGTCTTGTCAGTGTTCGGGTCAACCCATTTTATGGACCACGAGTCCGTGCACTTCGGGTTTGACGAGTCCTCTGGACTCCGCTCAATCGTTGCAATTCACTCGACCGCGCTTGGGCCATCGCTCGGCGGAACACGGTTCTACCCATACATCTCAGACTCCGACGCGTTGACCGATGTCCTCAGACTGTCGCGCAGCATGAGCCACAAGGCCGCGCTCGCGGGCCTTGATCAGGGCGGAGGAAAGGCCGTGATTATTGGAGATCCGCGCCAACTTGCAAGCACATCACTCTTCGAGAAGTACGGGGACTTCATCAACGGTCTCTGCGGGCGCTACATCACTGCTGCAGACGTCGGCACAACCGTTGCGAACATGGTGACCGTTGCGACGCGAACCCCATTCGTCAAGGGTCTGCCAATGGAGGACGGCGGTTCAGGCGATCCGTCTCCAGCCACTGCCAGGGGGGTCGTTGCCGCGATCAAAGCAGTCGCTGCACAGTGCTGGAACACAGATGATCTCGCTGGACGGACTGTCGCGATCAAAGGTGTGGGCAAAGTCGGATACGACCTCGCCGAATTACTCACCGACCTCGGAGCCAGCCTTATCGTTGCCGATGTGAACAGCGCGGCAACAGACCGAGCGGAGCGCGAACTCGGTGCGGCCGTTGCCGCCGTCGATTCGATTCGCACTGTCAAATGTGACATTTTTGCGCCCTGTGCTCTTGGCGGCGACCTCAATTCATCCTCCATCGCGCTGCTCAACTGCGAGGCGGTCGTGGGCTCAGCGAACAACCAGCTCGCGACGCAGCGCGACGCCGACAGACTCAAGAATCGCGGCATCCTATATGCGCCAGACTTCCTCGTGAACGCTGGAGGGATCATCAACATCGCTGCCGAGACCGGGGGGTATACGATTGAGAAGTCGAACGGGATGGTTGACAACATCTACAACACACTTCTCAACATACTGGACACCGCTGACAGGAGAGACGTCAACCCGCACGTCGCCGCTCTCGAGGTCGCGCAACAGAGAATCGATACCGCCAGAAAGCAAGGAGACAACTCGTGACACTGGGGCTCGACAGTGTGATTGACCACACAGCGCTTGGACTCGACGACGACGACCTTATCAACCTGTACCGCAAGATGCTGCTCGCTCGCAAACTTGACGAACGCCTATGGGCACTCAATCGCCAGAGTCGAGTTCCCTTTGTCGTCTCGGTGTCCGGCCACGAAGCAACCCAGGTTGGCGCGGCAGCTGCAATTGATCCGTCAAAGGACTGGTCGATGCCCTATTACCGAGACGTCGCATATGTTCTTGCTGCGGGCATGTCAGCCGAGGACGTGTTCGCTGGCGTGTTCGCAAAGGAGTCCGACCCTTCAAGCGGTGGTCGCCAAATGCCGAACCACTGGTCTGAACCTGATCTCAACATCTTCACTCAGGGCTCCGTCATCGGCGTTCAGTATCCGCAGGCATGCGGCGTTGCATACGAACTGAAACGACATGGGAGTGATGCGGTTGTCCTTGTCGACGGAGGTGAGGGTTCAACCTCTGAGGGCGACTGGCACGAGGCAATGAACTTCGCCGGTATCCACGATCTTCCGATCATATTCCTGATCCAGAACAACTTGTACGCCATCTCCGTTCCTGCTGCTGGCCAGTTTGCCGGTCAGATCGCCGACAGGGCCCTTGGCTACGGAATGCCTGGTGTGGTGATCGATGGCAACAACGTACTCGAGGTCTATGGGGCGGTGCAGGCCGCGGTTACGAGAGCGCGTGCTGGCGAAGGTCCGACACTCATCGAAGCTAAAACGTACCGCTACTACGCGCACACATCCGATGACGATGACAAGCTGTACCGCAGTCGAGAGGAAGTGGAACTGTGGCGCCGGAAAGACCCGATACCGAACTTCAAGCAGTATCTCGTAGAACAGCGGGTACTCACCGAATCCATGGAGAAAGAGATCGACGAGTCCGTTGTCAAGGAGATCGCTGACGCAGTAAAGGTTACCGAGACATCCCCTGACCCTTTGGACGCGACAAGCCGTGTCTACGCAAACAACATCGTTCCCTCGGTGCCGACAACCTCGATCGAAACTGAACCAGAAGGCAAGACCGGCAACCTGATCGGTGCGATTAACAGGTCAATGCACGATTCGATGACCGAGTACGATGACATGATCGTCTTCGGAGAAGACGTTGCCGGAACCAAAGGCGGCGTCTTCAAAGCAACGGAGGGACTCACAGACGAATTCGGTGAAGAACGGTGTTTCAACACACCGATCGCTGAGGCACTCGTTGTCGGACTTGGCATCGGGACCGCCGCAACCGGGACAAAGACGCTCGCTGAGATCCAGTTCGCTGACTTTATCCATCCAGCATTCGACCAGATCGTCTCAGAGGCTGCCCGCATTCACTACCGCTCGAACGGTCGCTGGAACCTTCCGATGACAATCAGAGTGCCGTACGGGGGCGGCATTCACGGCGCTCTGTATCACAGCCAGTCGATTGAAACGTTCTATACACACGTACCAGGCCTCAAGGTGGTCGTGCCCTCGACACCGGCTGACGCGTACGGGTTGCTTCGCTCTGCCATGGAGGATCCAGACCCTGTGATGTTCCTCGAGCCAAAGAAGCTGTATCGACTGGCGAAAGGAACGATTCCGGATGATGGACATCGTGTTCCCCTCGGGAAAGCGGCGCTGCGCACGATCGGCAACGATCTCACGATCATTGCGTACGGCACGATGGCTCATTACGCCGTGGAGGCAGCTGACAAGCTTCTTGAACGAGGAATCGATGTCACCGTACTCGACCTTCGGACGCTCAAACCGCTCGACTGGCCATCAGTCGAAGCGGCGGTGCAGCGCACTTCCAAGGTACTGATCGTGCATGAAGCAAACCGCTTCCTTGGATACGGAGCCGAAGTCGCAGCCCAGATATCAGAGAAGGCGTTCGAATGGCTCGACGCACCCGTCGTACGATACACCGCACCGGATGTGCCCAACTTCCCCTTCGCCGCGTCACTCGAGAAGCAGGTCATGCCATCTGTTGAAGGCATCGTCGAACACGCAGAAGAGCTGCACCGCTGGTAGGTCTGCCCGCACACGGCGCTCTGCACACTCCTTGACGACCATGCATCACCACTCGCTGCGGTCCCGGCTCCGCCATTCCAACGCCAGGAGCGGCGAAACCTCGCCCTGTGCGACTGGCGCGCCTGATCGCCAAGCCATACACACCCATACTGACCCACGCTCCTAGGCTTCTGATATGGACATTCGTAGGGTCACCCATGAAGACGTCGACGAGATCGTTGCATTCACCGAGGGCACCTTCGAGTGGGGCGACTACGTACCAGACATGATTTCGTCATGGGTTGACGATCGCGACAGTCTCGTTGTTGTTGCGGACAATGGCAGCGAGATTGCGGGCGTCGGGCGGGTCATGCTCATGTCACCATCGGAGGCATGGTCGCATGCCGTGCGGGTGCATCCAGACCACCGTGGGCACGGCATTGCCGGGGATCTGTTGGATACGATGACCGCGTGGTGCTTCAAGCGGGGAGTCTCGATTATTCGGCTCCTGATCGATGACACGAACAAGGCGTCGAAGCGTCATGTAACCAAGACGGGTTTCAGACTGGTTGCAACGCCGATGCACGCAAGCCGAGAAATTGGCGGTACCACGCCGAACCCTGATGGAAACGGAGGCCGCAGAACGTCAGACGTTGTTCCGGCACGTCGTGTCAAATCGGCCGACGCAGCCATGCTCGCCGCTGCATGGCCATCCTCAGAGTGTGGACGGGCAATGCGGACCTTGGTCGCGACCGGGTGGCAGTTTGCAAGACTCACAGACGAAGTAGCCGAGGAAGCCGCACGATCGGGAGGACTGTGGGAGATCGGTTCCTCATGGGCCGTCACCACACTCAACGATGCAACCTTTGACGTTGCACTGCTCGATTCAGACCCAGCCGATGCACTCGGCGCCATCCGAGCCCTGATTGACCTCGCCAAGACAGAACAGGCTGAGAGGTTCGGTATGTGGATTGCTGATATCGAGTGGCTTACTCAGGCAGCCGCCCTTGCCGGTTGCGATCTT
>SMXV01000035.1 GCA_004356175.1 Acidobacteriota bacterium | reverse complement strand
GGCGTGTGGAGTCGATACTGATCCGTGCTCCTAGTGCGCCGGAAACCCGTGAGCGCTTCGTTCACGTATTGCGTACACTTCCTACCTGCACCTCAACCGATTTTCGAGGAGAATTCCACATGCAGCAGGAGACTCTGAGCGCGACCAAGCGCGTCACAGCTGGAACCAGAGCATCCAAGCGACTTCGTCGCGACGGACGTGTTCCGGGGGTCGTGTACGGCACAGATATGGATCCGATTGCGATTCATGTCTCTTCTCGTGATCTGTATTCGGTTCTGCACACTGATGCGGGACTGAATGCGATTATTGAGGTTGACATCGATGGTGAGTCCGTTCTCACGGTTGCTCGTGAGCTCTATCGCCACCCGGTTCGGGGTGAGATTGACCATCTCGACTTTATCCAGGTACGCCTTGACGTTGAGATTGAAGCCGATGTACCAATGGAGTACGTCGGTATTCCAATCGGCGTTGTGGATGAGGAAGGACTCGTGAATATTCTCGAGCCGACACTGGCAATTTCGGCACTCCCGAACGCGATTCCTGCGTCGATCGAGGTCGATATCTCAGGCCTGAACCTCCACGACACCATGACCGTTGCCGACCTACCCGTGTTGGATGGTGTGACCTATATTGCTGAGCCGGACCACGCTGTTGTGACGGTTGGTCAGAAGGTTGCGGAGGTCATAGAAACAGTGCTCGTCGAAGAGGACGAAGCTGGCGAAGAAGTCGAAGGCGACGAGGCATCTGCCGAGGCCGCCCCAGAGCCGGACGCCGACTGATCAGCCGGCTCGTCGTAGGGCTCCGAAATCCGGGCGCAAAGTATCGCGGCACTCGGCACAATGTTGGCGCTGAGGCGATAGATCGTTTTCTGCTGGACAACGCACTCAAACTCAAACGTGCTCCGCAAGGGATTCGAGCCGAGATTGTCGACTACAACTTCGGAGGCGGCCGGTGCGTTGTTGCGATGCCAACAACCTTCATGAACGAATCGGGCCAGGCTGTACAACCACTTGTTCGGTATTTCGGAATTGACCTCCGGGACCTTCTGGTGGTGCACGACGACATCGACGTGCCGTTTGGGAAGCTCAAGATGCAGTGGGCACGTGGTCATGGCGGCAACAACGGTGTGCGCTCGATCGCGGGCTCCCTCAAGACGGCGGAGTTCTGGCGGCTCAAGATGGGTGTCGGCCGTCCGCCCGGTCGTATGGAGCCTGTCGACTTCGTGACGGCGCCTTTCACGAAGTCGCAGCGACCCGAGGTTGATGTAACCGTGTACCGTGCGGCAGAAGTGATCGAGCGTTTCATTGCTGACGGTGGAGAGGCGACACGCCAGTTCACTGGAGAACTGAACGACTAGCAATCCGGAGACGTCCATGGGTCCATTCATTGGCGCAATAGACCAGGGAACGACGAGTACTCGCTTCGCGGTTGTTGATGGCGATGGGGTGCTTGTCGCAATGGCCCAGAGGGAACATCGCCAGATCCTGCCACGTCCCGGTTGGGTCGAACACGACGCGTCTGAGATTCTCAGCAACACATATGAGGTTATTACTGAGGCACTCGACCGTGCTGGAATAGATGCGCCGGACCTCTCGGGTGTCGGTATCACGAACCAGCGCGAGACGACCGTATTGTGGGACAAGACATCGGGGGAACCTGTCACAAACGCAATTGTGTGGCAGGACACGCGTACCGCGAATCTCGTGAAGACCATTGCGAGTCTTTACGGTGAAGATGCGCTTGTAGACAGGACCGGTCTGCCGCCGGCGACCTATTTCTCCGGTCCGAAGATTCGTTGGCTGTTTGATCGGCACCCTGAGCTACACGAGCGTGCAAAGCGCGGAGAGATCGCCTTTGGCACTATGGATTCGTGGCTGGCCTGGAACCTAAGTGGCAGACATGTCACCGACGTGACGAACGCAAGTCGCACGATGCTCATGGACATCAGAACGCTTGACTGGGATGACAGTCTCCTGGAGGCGCTCGGTGTGCCCCGTCGGATCCTGCCAGAGATTGTTCCTTCGATAGGTGACATAGGGCCATGCACCGGTGTGCTTGCAGGAACGAATCTCACGACCATCCTTGGCGACCAGCACGCAGCTCTGGTTGGGCAGGGCGGCTTCGCTCCAGGTGATACAAAGGTGACCTATGGCACGGGGGCATTTCTTGTGTCCAACACGGGAACCGAGATTGTGCGCAGCCAATCCGGTCTCATCACAACAGTCGCGTACCAGTTTTCGGGCGAGGCTCCTGTGTACGCGCTTGAGGGTTCGGTCGCGGTTGCTGGTTCAGCGGTTCAGTGGTTGCGCGACAATCTTGGCCTGATTGCAAGCGCCCAAGAAGTTGAGACGCTTGCCCTTTCTGTGCCTGACAATGGCGATGTCTACTTTGTTCCGGCCTTCTCTGGACTCTTTGCGCCGCATTGGCGCGACGACGCCAGGGGGGTCCTCGTTGGCATGACCCGGTACACAAACAAGGCGCACATTGCACGTGCGGTGCTTGAGGCAACTGCATTCCAAACCAACGACGTCCTTGACGCGATGATGGAAGACACGCAACGCAAGCTTCCCGAGGTACGCGTCGACGGCGCAATGGCTGAGAATTCCCTGTTGATGGGATTTCAGGCAGACATTGCGAATATAGATGTTGTTGTGCCCTCTGTTACGGAGACGACAGTGCTCGGAGCAGCGTTCGGTGCCGGACTGGCAACCGGCGTGTGGAGTGGAACGGACAAGGTGACGCACCAGCTCGACGAAGCAGTTCGGTACCGCCCGACGATGACGTCCGACCGTCGCGAGGAGTTGCTGGCGGGATGGTCAAAGGCCATTGATCGCTCGCTGAACTGGATTGATTCGTAACACTCGCCTCGACCGTCCGAAACCGATAGGCTGACGCGGCATGTCCATTCCCAACCTGCTTGCGCTGCTCCGGCTGGCCCTTACGCCGGTGGCGATGTATCTCATATCGCAATCTGTGGACAGTCGCGGTTACACGATTATGGCGACCGTGGTGTTCGTTGTTGCCGCCCTCACCGACTTTGCCGATGGATACCTGGCGCGTCGGTGGAAGATCACGACAACCCTTGGAGCTTTTCTCGACCTCGTTGCCGACAAGGTGCTCGTGTCTGGTGCTCTGATCGCGCTTGTGGACATCGGCACAACGTCAAGTTGGATCGCATTTATCATCATTGCGAGAGAGGTGTCCATCATGGGCTTGCGGTCGGTCGCTGCCCTCGACCAGTCGTCTGTGCCCGCTTCGGTATGGGGAAAGTCAAAAGCAGCTATTCAATTCACGGCAATTTCGTTTGCGATCCTGCGCCTCAATGTCGTCTTTGGCGGATTCCGCCTCGATCAATGGCTCATGGGCATAGCGGTCGTCGTGACTGTGATTAGCGCTGGCGACTATTTCTCTCGATTCAGAGACGCACTTACGCGCAAGGAGAGAACGTGACCAAGGTCACTAACGCGAGTCAGAGATGGGTAATCGGGTCGTGGTCACGAAAGAACGCGGTCAGACGCTCGAGGTCCTTTGTCCGCCACGCCCTCCGCCTTGGCGTGTCGTTGTCGAGTTTCGTCGTTGCAGCAACGGTGATGAACAGTTTGCTTGCAACTGACACGACATAGTCGGTCCAGCACTCCTCGAGCGTATAGCCGTCGATACCGAGGTTCATCAGGCGGTTGTGGTACGTCTCCACGAGTCGCCGCTCCGCGACCAGTCGATCTGTCGGTGACAGCGAACTGATCAGCAGGTAGGCCACATCGCTGACACCTTTGGCCGCACCGACAGTCTGCCAGTCGACGATGACAGCGCGATGCTTGGTTTCTACGCGGTCAAAGAGCAGGTTGTCGACATGGACGTCCCGATGAACAATCGTGGTGGGAGTGCTCTCAATGCGACGAGCCATGGCGAGCGGATCAGAGGAAAATACGTCGCCGAACTGCATCATCCGTTTCGATAACACGACATCAGGGAGCAGCGCACGAATCGAGGATTCGTACTCAGCCCACCAGGTATCGAATAGAGATGTCTCGAACGAGACAAGCCCCTGCATCGCCGCAATGCTGGGATCGTTCCACCAGTATGCGTGGATGTCGGCGAGCGCAACCACAGCCAACTCGGCGTCGTCAGGACTGCAACCGCCAATGAAATCAACAGTGGAGAGGTGGCTGAGGTCTTCGAGAAGAAGAACGCTCCTGCCAGCTTCAACGTCGTTGAAGCCGTAGTAACACCCTGGGACAGAGAAGTTTCTTCCGTTGGCGATGTCCGTGTAGAAGAAGCCTTCGAAGGATCCGAATGGGTCTTCAGTCCCGCTTGGCGAAATCTTGATGATGACTGAAGCTGGGGCGCTTTCAACGTGTGTCGAGTAGGACAAGTGAATACATGCAATTGTGCCGACCCATCCGGTCTCTGTGCCGACGGCTTCGATGCGAAAGGAAGAGACGACCGCTCCACGTCGCAGTTGATCGATGCCGAGACTGTGCGTGAGCCACTCCTTGGATATGTTCTCTGGCGTGTCGGGAGTGTTCATCGCGGCCAACGGTATCAGAAAACGTCACGCTGACATGACATGGCGCTGCGTCAGTCGCGCTGGTCCAGTGTCCGAGGGTCCGATGGTGGCAGGCGCTCGCGTCCTTCCTTGACGCCAACAATGCCGAAACCGACAGCGGCGAGACCTATCGCGGATGTGATGGACAGCGCCACAAGGGCGCCGGCATCGACAAACATTCCTCCGAGGGCCGGCCCGCCAGTCCGGCCGAGCGCCATCATGCCCTGGCCGTCTCCGGCCCGTTCGCTCGGTTCAAGTGATCGGTCCACAAGCATCTGCAATACGCCAGGGATTCCCATCCAGAACGCGAATCCCCACCAGGCCATGCCGACGTAGAACATCCATGGCGGACCGAGCACAGTCATAAGCGCAGCCGGCGCAATCGATGCGAGCATCCAACCGGGATATATGTGGCGCGTTGAGAGCCGTGCACCGATGATGGCCCCTGCCGCGTTGGCGCTGAATGCAAGCGAGGACGCAAGCGAGGACAGCCCGTGGATTTCGCGCGCGACGATTGTTTGGTTGATGTACAACGCCGAGCCGAAGAAGGTGAGCGCGAAGAGTGAGCCGAGCAGAATTCTGTTGGATCGCGACCCTGAGATGACGCCTTTCGATCGTTTGCGCCCGCCGACAGGTGCAATCAGCACCGCAGCCGGCACCGTTGCGACAGCGAGGGCTGCATACACGGCCCCAGCGCCAGATTCCGCGATGATCGAAATGAGCGGGGCTGCGATGAGAAGGCTCATAGGGCCGGTCGATGCAATGGCCGGCATCGACTTCTTATGAACCATGGCGTTTGACCACGCCAGCCAGGTCATTGTTCCTCCAGCAGCGCCCGCGACAAGGCGAACCAACAACAGCAGGGCGAAGTTGCCCGCAAAGATGCTCAGGACATTTGATACGACGAGTGTGAAGGCACTCAGTCGGAGCAGCTTTCCAGAGGGGCGCAGGAGACGGGGAAGAACGAAATTGACAACGGCAAACGCGCCGACTTGTACAACCGATACAGAACCAGCGGATCCTTCAGAGATTCCGTACCGCTGCGACAGCGGCACGATGAGAAACGGTGTGGAAGCAAACAGCATCGTCGCCGCAACCGTTGCAGCAATAAGCGCTGCGGGAGTACCTTTGCGTCCGCCATAGAGAATTCGTGAAGGAACGTGCACGGCTTAAGTATCGCGTCCCCCAGCGTTCACCTACACACGAACCTCAATCCACAAGGAGGCATCGCAATGTCGAGGCAGGATTGTCCTGAGGTTGCGGAGCGACTCCCAAGGAATGCCCCTGGCATTCCCG
>SMXV01000034.1 GCA_004356175.1 Acidobacteriota bacterium | reverse complement strand
TTACGTATGTTGACGCGGTTCACTACACGCCCCACGGCTTGATCGACGTTGCTCGGAGCGGCACCGATTTCCTCGTTGCCTCGGCATACAAATGGTTCGGACCACACACAGGATGTCTCTACGGCAGGAGCGAGCTTCTCAGCGACCTTGAGCCATACAAACTCCGTCCCGCACCGGCGCTGTCTCCCGACAGGTGGGAGACCGGCACCCAGTCATTCGAATCGCTTGCTGGAGTGACCGCTGCCGTCGACTACATCGCTTCCCTGGGACACGGCGACACCCGACGTGACCAGATCGTCGACGCATACCGAGCCATCCAGGATCATGAGTCGAAGCTCGCCGATGGGTTTCTCGCCGGAGTCGCCGAGATGCCGCGGTTGACGCTGTTCGGCGCGACCGGATCACATGGCCGAACGCCGACGTTCGCTGTCGACGTCGCAGGCACCGACCCGGCCGAAGTGGCTCAACGTCTCGGAGAGCGTGGCGTGTTCGTCTGGTCGGGCGACTACTACGCGTGGGAGGTCATGCGCCGACTCGGAAAGGCTCCCCGAGGCCTTGTCCGAGTCGGATTCGTGCACTACAACACCGAGGCAGAGGTTGACCGTGTACTGGCCGAACTCTCAGCGCTCGGTTGAGGCGGGGCCTATGGCCTATTCCCCTGCCATTGTTGCCGATGCCGTTAGCCCTCTCGAGCCTGCTTTTTGAGCTGACCCAGGTTCTTCGCGGCTCCATCGGCCGGAGCGATTGGGTTGTCCAGATGATTACCGATAAGTAGCCGCCTTTCAGCCTGAACTGATTGACGACCGTCGTCACACTTCGAACTCGAGGCGCAACTCGACGCCTTCGGGGTCGGCCATCATGGTGAAGTCCTCGAACTCTCGCAGTTTCGTGCCACCAAGCTCGACGAGTCTCGCTGCCAGGTTCTGCGCATCGGTGGCTGTGCCGACAGAGACATCGAGATGTACACGGTTCTTGACCGTCTTTTTCTCTGACACGGGTTGAAACCACACCACGGGACCTTTCCCCGTTGGGTCAGTGAGAATTATCGAACTGTTCTCCGCGGTCGTTTCCTCATATCCGAGTGCCTCGCGCCAGAACGGCCGAACGAGATTCCGGTCGTTCACATCAATACAGACCACGAAGCGATTGACCATGTGAGCCGCGTACCTTGGGAATCAGTCGCGTTCAGCAGCGTATTGGTCGACTCGCTCGAGAACTTCAGGCGTGGCCTTGGCGATCGAACCGGTGTCAAACGGCGGCATAGGATCGTACTCAATCATCAGCTGGGCGGCTTGTGCGGCAGTGGCGTCGAACAGGATCTCAACTAGTCGTAGCGCCATGTCGATCCCGCTCGAGACACCAGCTGCGGTGATGATGCGCTTGTCGAGATGCTCAACCACCCGGGTGTCGATTGGTGTTGCACCCGACTTTGCAAGAGTGTCGTACGCGCTCCAGTGCGTTGTCGCTGTCAGGCCGTCGAGCAGACCAGTTGCGCCGAGGATGAGAGCACCGGTACACACCGAGGTTGTGAACAGGGAGGTTTCGTGGGCTGTCAGAATCCAGGAGAGCACGTCATCGTCCTTCGCAGCGACTCGTGAACCAATGCCGCCAGGTACGACAACAACGTCGGGAGTCGGTACATCTTCGTACTTGGCGTCAACCGTCATTCCAAGAAACCCGTTCTCAGTGCGAACCTCACCGACTTCTTTCCCGACAAATACAATGTCGAGCTCCGGAATACGTTGGAGTACCTCATAGGGACCGACCGCATCGAGCGCCGTCAACCGGTCAAAGAGAGCAATAGCAACCTGCAAGCGACCTCCAAGTCTGAGTGGTGAGACAGTAGCGCCGCGACAAGTCGTCTCTCCTCAGTCGCCAGTTGAGTAGACGGCCTGCGCCACCCTGCCACCCACCGGATACAAGCCGCGTCCGGTTCGGCCACTCGTGGGCGCGCCTGGCGCGAAATCTTTAGATTTACTTCTGTACTGGGAATTAGATGTGTGTCTAACCGGTTGGTGTGGATGTGCGCCGTGCGTCCGCCCCGTGATGGGGAGAGGGATTGGCAACGTCGGTGCCACGGACATCTCAGTTCATGAAGGAGAGAACAATGTCATCACTAGGAACCGCGCTCGTCACGGGCGCCACATCAGGGCTTGGATACGAGGTCGCAGCTCAGCTCGCCGATAAAGGCTTCGACAAGGTCATCGTGACCGGGCGAACCACAGATCGCGCGGAACAGGCGAGGCAGTCATTGGTCGACAAGACCGGTAAGGACGTATTTACTGCCCTGGCTCTTGATTTGAACGACCCGGGGGATGTGAAGAGGGCTGCTGCAGAGATCGCCAGTGACGGAGAACAGTTGTCCGTCGCGATACTCAACGCTGGCATGGTGTCTGGGTCGAAGCTCGTCAAGACCGATCAGGACGTTGAGATCACATTCTCCTCGTCGCTCATCGGGCATCATCAGCTCACCATGGAATTGCTTGCTGCAAACATGCTGACCAACGATGCTGCAATTGTGATTGCTGGCTCGGAGGCTGCGCGTGGAGATGTACCAACCTTCAATCCAACGGATCTCAAGACGCTTGCAGACAAGAGCTTCGGTGGTGACATGACCGCTGCCGCAGAGGGACTTATCCGCGGTAACGATGCTGTCAGGTACAAACCAGCAACTGTCTACACAGACGCGAAGGTCTTCGTCGCCTGGTGGGCAGCTCAGCTTGCGACCAGACTTCCTGAAGGCATGACGGTGAACGCTGTGTCACCTGGGAGTGCTCCGGACACTCTGGCCGCGCGGAACGCAAACTTCTTCATGAAGCACCTCATGATTCCCGTGTTCAAGCACGCCCCGAAGCGTCTTGGCATGGCAGCGCCCGTCCCAGTGGCTGCAGCACGCTACATCGAGGTTGCAACATCTGAGGACCGTGTAACCGGCAAGTTCTTCGCCTCCGCGCCAAAGAAGATGACGGGCCCAATCGAAGTGATGCACATGCCCCACTTCGGCGACACCGAATCCCAGGAAGCAGCCTGGGCAGCAACCGTGAAGGTCGCCGGCGGAATCGGCTACCCCGTCACCGCCTAGACACGTCCCTGACCGCGGACCAAGAGCATGCGCATGCATGTCCCACCTTCAGGGGGACACAAGAGCGAAGCGATTGAAGGGGGGACCGCGAGCCAGCGAGCAGAAACGCCACTTACGTCCGTCGCAGTTTTCGGTTCAAAGAGACGCGTCAGATGTAAGTGACTTGTTGGCTCGCTGGCTCGCTGTCCCCCTAGCTCGAAGACTCGCTTGTCCCCCCTGAAGGTGGGACGCTGGTTGGGGGAGATTGTCTTCCTCGTTCCGACATGCTGTCGGGTGCTGATGGTGTTAGAACATGCAGTGCAGAGTTATTCGTCGCGGAAGTCAGGAGCAGGAACATGAAGAAGATGCTGGTGTTGGTGGCCGTTGTTGCCGTGGTCGCAGTGGGATGTGGGTCGACCAGTGAGAGTTCTGAGCCGGTCATTCAGGCTGCGCAAACAGTGACGACGACGACGGTCGCGCCCACCACGACAGCGCCTGCAACCACGACCACCACAACGACACTGCCCGACACAACCACGACAAGTCTTGCTTCGGACGAGGTCAAGACGTTCCGCGTCATACCTGGAGAAGATTCCGAAGTCGACGCAATCGTCGAGGCATATTCAGTGGTATTCGACAGCACCACGACCTTCGATGAGAAGGCGGTGTTCCTCGCGGACGCTTCTGGTCTCGAGGAGACGATTGTCAAATATGCAGCAGCAGGCGACGATGTCGGTGGCATCACTCTTCAGGCCGACAGGGTCGGCATCGATGGCGCGGACGCTGTGGTCATCTACTCGTTCCTCTTTGCAGGCAACGCCACGTACAGCGACCTTGAGGGTGTAGCAGTGCTTACGGACGCTGGGTGGCAGATACCAAGGGACTTTTTCTGCCAGATCATGGTTCTATCTCGCGTTGGATGCCCTTGATCCCCGCTCTGTTCGCGCGGGCCGACCCGGGAATCATTGCGCAGAGGTCTGGCCTTGACACCAACCCGATCCACTACCTGCCAACCATCACGACAATTGTTGCGGTCACGTTGACAATCACGCTCTACAAGCGGTGGAGGAATAACCCCGCCGCCAAGTACCGGATGTGGTGGACCATCGGGATTGCCATGTTTGGACTCGGTACCTTGACCGAGGCACTCACGACAATATTTGGATGGAACGAGACTGTTTTTCGAGTGATCTCAGGAGATCGAGTCATCTCGCTGTTCTCGGCTCAACGCACCGCAATGGCAGAGGTCGAGTAGTCATGACCTCGCAGATCCGGGATCACGGGTACGCGGTGCCCCTTCTTCTTGTCGCGATTCTGTTCGCTTCGGCGTGTACCTCTTCGACCGATACGTCGGCGACGACCGACTCGACGCTGTCGACAACGACCACCGCCGTACCCGACGGCGTGTTCGTCGGTGTGGACGGAGTTGCGACCGACATCACTGATATTTCGCGGATTGTCTCCCTTACCGGTGACATCACAGAGGTCATCTTCGAACTCGGACTCGGCGGGAACGTCGTCGCAGTCGACATCACCACGACGTACCCGCCCGAGGCGAACGACATCAAGCGTGCGGGCAACAATGTTGGCTTCGCACAGGCCCTCGCGGCCGAGTCAGTTCTGCGTTTCGAACCGACGCTCGTCATTGCTGACGAGTCAGTCCAACCAACGGAGACGATTGACCAGTTGAGAAGCGCGGGCATTCCTGTCGTCGTCCTCAAGTACCAAACAACGTTCGAAGGTGTCGAGACGAAGATTCTTCAGATTGCCGAAATTCTTGGCGTCGAACAGGAGGGCGACGTACTGGCTGAGCGGGTCATGGCGGAAATTGCAGATGCCCAAGCGCGGGCTGCTGGTGCATCCGAGCAACTCCGTATCGCATACCTGTACACGAGAGGACCGACGGTCATCCTTCTTTTCGGGGAGGGCATACCGACCCAAGCGATGCTCGAGGGCGCGGGGGGTATCGATGTCGGTGCTGCCATCGGTGAAGGTGCGATACCTGTGACACCCGAGGCACTTATCGCTGCTCGCCCAGACGTAATCGTTGTCCCGCAGTCAGGCATTGACGCACTCGGTGGTTTCGATGCCCTACTCGACATCCCTGGCGTCGCGGATACCCCTGCTGGGCAGAACCGGCGGTTTCTTGCATACGACGAGGCGTACTTCTTTAATCTTGGTCCCCGTGCAGGACTCGCCCTTGGCGATTTTGTCAGTGACCTCTATCCGGAATTGGCCGATTGACCGACCTGGCTCGAATCGACGCAACTGATCCCAACGCACAGCGGCGGGCATGGTTCTGGCCGTTTGCGGTCACCGTTTTACTATCCGTCGCGTTTCTCTCGCTAGCCATCGGAGCTGTAGATGTTCCGGTGGGGGATGTTGTGTCCGTTCTACTGGCCCGTATTGGAATCGGTGAAGCGCCATCCCAAGCAGTCGCGGTGGTGTGGGGAATCAGAATGCCCCGTGTGCTGCTCGGACTCCTCGTCGGTGCAACACTCGGCCTCGTCGGTGCGGTGCTTCAGGGCTTGCTGAGGAACGACCTCGCTGATCCTCAGCTACTCGGGCTCGGGCCAGGCGCGGCGATCGGCGCTGCACTCGGCGCCGTTGCTGGCGGAGTGCGAGGTGCGATTGCGGGGGGAGTC
>SMXV01000033.1 GCA_004356175.1 Acidobacteriota bacterium | reverse complement strand
GGGTTTCGAGGTCGTTGCTGTCCTTGATGTGGACGAGGAGATCATCGGGACGAAGGTCGACGGACTCGTAGTTCAGTCGCTGAGGCTGCTCGAACAACTCATCTCAGACCTCGGCATCACCATCGGCATCATCGCCACCCCACCGTCGGCAGCACAACTCGTCTCCGACCGCCTTACCGACGCTGGTGTGAAATCAATCCTCAACCTCGCGCCAACGATCGTCAAGACGCCAGACGACGTGTCCGTGCGACGAGTCGACCTCTCCACCGAACTTGGCATCCTCGCCTTCCACCTCCACAGTTAGCGGACGCTCAGCGTCCGCGGTGGTACGAAGTACGACACCCTTCACAGAGAACCGCGAGCCTGCTACAAGTCCCCCCTGAATGTGGACATGACTGTCATTGGCTGTTGGTGACGGCGCTGCTATTCGGTGTCTGATTCATAGCGGGAGAGGGCGGTGAGGAACATAAGGAAGAGAATGAATGCGACAGCCGTCATTGCTATTGCCGGAATACGCACTTCCATGGCGTTGAGGCCTTCGAGGTTTTCAGGGCGGATGCCCCTTGGTGCATAGACGACAAACAGGAACCCGTTTATCACGAGCCACCCGAACACCCCAGCACCCGCCACAAGTATCGAGAGTCGCTTTCCGAGGTCCGTCCACAGGACCACCCAGGCAAATCCGACAAAGACCACAATCGCACCGAACACGATGCCAAACCCTCGTGCTGCGACCGAGAAGTCCGTGAGTTCGCCTGTGTCAGCGTCGCGCTGATCGAAGACGATGCCGATAGAATTGACGGCGAATTCGCGGATCGGTCCGAACAGGGAGAGCAGCGACACAATGAATAGAAACAGTCCAAGCGCCTCAAGTTTCGACAGCCCAGATTCGTCCGAGAGACGTGTCCTCAGTGAATCTCTCATCACAGCGTCCTCTCGTACTTGATAATCAGTTCGATCTGACTGTCAGAAAGGATCTTCCCGAACGCAGGCATGCGTCCAGTTCCGAGACCGTTGATTCCGTACTTGCTGGCAGCCTCTGAACCCTTCACAACAAAGGCCGTGTGGTCAGCTATGTCCGGAAACTGGAGTACCGCTTTGCCACCTATCAACGAAGGACCCCACGCGCCAGAACCCGAACTCTGCACAAACGGCGAACCAGCGGAGTAGCCGGCCGTGTGACACCGGGCGCAGTATCCGTTGAAGAGCCCAACAGCAAGTTGTGCATCCTCAAAGGGAACACCCATCTCGGCGGCGACCGCATCGAAGTCAAAATCCCACAACTGCTGAGCGAAAGAGTTCTGGAGGAACAGAAGGCCAGAGAAGAGGTCGTCAAAGAACGCGTCCTGGCGTTCGACGGTGACATTGAGCAGCAGAACATCAGAATCAAGGTGATCCATCAGGTCTTCGGCCGACTTCAGATCCGCTGTCTCGCCATCTGTGAACCCATTCTGTGGGTCGAACGAGATGTCATACGCGTCCTGAGAAGTAAATTCATATGTGACTGTTCCGGTCACGCCCGTGACAACGACCAGCTCTGCATATGAGATCGCCGCTATCTCGGTCAAACCACGTTCAGCCTCATCCGTCAATCCGTCACGATCGGAGTCGGAACCCGGCTGGTCACACGTCGTGTTGACAAGCGCGGCAGATGCTGGGGTACACGTCCCCGGTGCTTGCAGCAGGTCGCGGAGATCGTCTGGCAACCCTCCAACGGCATCTAGCACTCCGGGAGACGCTTCGACCGCCTCTATGTCGATCGTGTACTTGTTGATCAACTTCTGGGTCGTTTTCTCGCCACCGCTTATCTGTGTAAGGGCCAGGCTGACAATCGAGTTCGACTTTTCAAAAGCGTCCTGTTGGCTGATCTGGATCGACTTGAGGTATTCGATGACCTGATCAACCTCCTGGACTGTCATGGCCCCGCCACCTTCGAGACCGTTGGCCGGCATCGGCGTACCGTCCCTGCCATACACGACCCAGTGGCGAACCTCGTCCGCCTCGTAGCGGAAGAAAATGTCGTTGAGAGACGGGACAGCCCACGCCGAAGTGATTCCAGAGCGCGGTTCGGTGAACTCGTTGCTGCCACCCACGGCACCCGGACCGTGACAGTTGACACATTGGAATCCGTCGACACTGAACCAGTGTGCACCCTCCTCAGTGTCCAACTCGACCGTCGATTCGGCAAAGGCGATCTGGCGACCAGGTTCGTTGAACGCGTACCACGGCATGATGACGGCCATGAGAATCGACCCAAACAGGGCGGCACGAAGCACTCTCGTCAGTTTCTTGTTCTCAAGCTCAATGTCAGATATCGGTGGTGACAAGTTCGATGGTGAGGCCTCGTGCGCAGCTGCTCGCGAACGGCGTGAGTTGAGATACAGGTATGCCATCCAGCCGAGAAGGACGATGACGATTGCAATCAGTGTGTATGCGCCGAGGCTGCTCCCTCGTTCTGTTGCCACTGCGTCATCCCCGCCAGCCGCGAGAATCGTTGCTGAAGAATTCACGAGTCGATCAAACACAGAATGGACCCTGCGGGTATGGGGACGTCTTGTTTTTCGACCGCGCCGACTGCACGATTACCCCCGTGTTGATGATCAGGTCTCCAGCACTGTCGACGCTCACCTCAAACCGGTCAAGGTTTCGGGGAGCAGGACCCAGCTCGTACTCGCCATGAATGTTGTACTTCGACCCATGGCACGGACATTCGAAGCCTTGGGACGATTCGCACGAAGGCACACGACACCCAAGATGCACACAACGCTGCCACAGCGCCATCAAGCCAATGCCGTCAGACTCGCCACCTGTGATGACGAACGGCGTCGTCTCAAACGATGAGCCTGCAAGCAATTCAAGGGGGAAGGGCACAATCCATGCCTGGGCTGCAGGAATGAACTTCGGAATTACGGTGGCTCCGTCCAACACTTGGGCTTTGATCTCTGCGAAGGATCCAGCCTTGACCGGCGACCCGAACCCTCCCTTGAGCTTCGGCCAAATGAACGCAAGGCTCGCAATGGCGAACTGCAACATGAAGAGACCGAACACGGCTGCGAGTGCACGGTTGAAGAACTTGCGGCGTGTAACGCCGTATTCCTCCTCGGAAATCTCTACTCGCGGCTCATCCTCGATGTACTCAACTGGCGCGTCCACCAAGGTCGCGGTGGCCGTCGCGACACCGCCACCTGATTCGGCCGTTGATCTTTCAATGCGCCTACGCCGCTCGCGATCAACTTTGGTTGCCTTGCGGTCAAGCTCGCCCTGGGTAATGGAGCCATCAGAGTCCTGGCGGCTCGACGCGATAGCGATAATGGCAACCACAACCAACGTAGCGGCCAGAACCAGAATCAGGACGAAAATAGATGCTGCGCTCACTCAAGAATCCCCTTTAAGTCGTCAAAGAAGATGCCGTCACGCCATGGGAATATGAAGTTGAACCCCGGCCCTCGGAAGAACGATCCGAAGATGGTGACAACAGCCGCTGCCATGATGAACACGGTGAAGATTGAGATGGCGAGCTTTCGATCGGATGGACGCACGGACGGATTTCGGTCGATGTATGGGATGAACGCGAGCGCCGCGGCACCGAAACCAGGGATGATGATTCCGGCGACCTGTGGATCGAAGTAAGCAAGCAGCTCCTGGAGTCCAAGGAAGTACCACGGTGCCTTTGATGGGTTTGGCTGCTCATTGAAGTTGGCGAACTCGAGAAGCGGCGCGTCCACAAATGCCGACAGAAACGTGAGAAACGCAAGCATCGCTAGCAGGGCAACGAACTCGATCGCGAGAAGGTGCGGCCACACATTGACCTTGTCTGCTGGTTCCTTCGACGTCCCCTGAATCGCCCCAGCTTTGACAACGGTAAGCAGCCTCTGGGTACGGACACCGGGCGGGGGTCCACTTGGAGCGGCAGCGGCCGCCGGTGCTCCGGCCGCCTGCGCAGGTGCTGCCGCGGCAGGCGCTCCGGCACTTGCCATTTCAGGTACCGGGGTTCCATCCGCTGTGGCTCGTGCAAACATGCCGCGTTCGAGGAGTGAGCGGGGTACACCGAACTTGGTTGCCTCGGCGTCGAGGTTTCTTCCGCCACCACCACCAGCGGCGGGCGCTGCCGCAGGCGCGGCATCGACCGGATCTCCGCCGACAGGACCACCCTCAGCTTTGGCTCGCGCCTCGGCTGCACGTTTGAGGAGATTTTCTGGGAGTTGCGCCATGGTGTCTCCTTACAGCGGCCCTGAGATTCCGCCGTCTTTACGGATCCGCCAAAAGTGCACGGACATAAAGATGGTGATGATGAAGGGGAGAAAGAGGACGTGTAACACGTAAAAACGAAGAAGGGTGTCCGCTGTGATCTGCACGCCCCCGACCAGGGCGAAGCTCACCTGCGCTCCAAATACAGGCGCATATGCGCCCATGTTCGAACCGACGGTCACAGCCCACAGCGCCAGCTGATCCCATGGCAGCAGGTATCCGGTGAACGAGAGCAGGAGCGTCAGGACGAGCAGAATGATTCCGACAACCCAGTTGAACTCCCGTGGTGGTTTGTATGCGCCGTGGTAGAACACACGACTCATGTGAAGAAAGACAGTAAGCACCATGACGTGCGCGCCCCACCGGTGCATGTTGCGTACGAGCTGACCAAACGCCACATCGGACGCGAGGGCTTGCAGGTCGAAATATGCCTGGGGTGATGTTGGCCGGTAGTAAAACATGAGGAAGATGCCGGTGATGGTCAAGAGAATGAAGAGGAAGAAACTCAATCCACCAAGACACAATGTATATGACAGTCTGACTCCGTGGCGCTGCACCTTGACCGGATGCAGGTGATACAACACGTTGTTCATCACGACATAGGCACGGTTGCGCGGCGTGTCGGAGTTGTCCACCCGCATCGGGGAACCGGGACGGAATATCGAGTTCCAGACCTGGGAGTCACGAACGTGACCGCCCAAGCCGGACACGGCTTCCTTGAGCCCGCTCATTCCTTTCCCGTCTGCCAACCCAGTCTCCTCGTCTGCGCTTTCTACCTACCAGCGTGTGCCGTAGGCCGTACCGTTCTTCGTATCGCGGTTGCCCGTGTCGAACTCCCACGGAGCCGATTCAATTTCATCTGAAATGTCTGCGACCGATCCGCCGAACTTCCCGATCGTGATTACGTTCGTTGGGCAGCGGTCGACGCACAACTTGCACCGCGTGCACTCGGTGTCGTCGATAAGGAACATCGCTTGGTTCTCAGCCTTGTCATTTGGATTGTCCACGCCAAAGGCCTCAGCAATGACGTCGGTGCTCAGGATGTGGATGCACTTCCACGGACATATGTCCACACACCCTGCGCACAGAATGCATTCCGACTCATCGATGTGGATGAACTGCTTCGGTTTGACCGCTGCATTCATGTACGCGGTGTCAACCATTGCGAGCTGGTAGTCGTCTCGCATCGGAGGGGTTTCCAGCCAAGCGCCCTTTGCCATCAGCTGTCAACCTTCATTGGTCTGCCATAGTTTGAAACCGGCGTGGGTTTCGGAGCGGCAGCTCTCTCGTCACGGCCCTGCCACCACCACATGAAGACTGGTATCGCAATCAGCATCGTTGAGGTGAAGCCAGCAGAAATCATGTCCTTCAGTGCCGCGTAGGAGATTGAGACATCGTTGCCGAGAACGAGAATCGGTGGAATCGTGATGAAGATTTTCTGCGGTGTCCATTCAAGGTCCGACTGGACGAGCGTAAGGAACTGGTTGGGGATCACGGCAAAGATGACAAACATCAGGGAGGTGAACAAGATGGCGCCGAGCATCGCTCGCGCCCACGTCATGGGCCTGTCATAGATCCATCCAAGCGTGGCACCCGCCATTGCAACCACGACCCCGCCGAGAGCGATGGATTGGGCAATCGTCGCAGGCAGCCAACCCCGCGGAACACCCGAGTACAGGGACCGTCCGAGATCATCGAACTCGGGCGACTCGATCATGTGCACAGCAAAGGAACCGACAAGGAATACAAAAATGCCCGCGACAACAAGTCCGATTCCCATGATGAGGTTTTTTCGATCGCTCACGAGTCTCCAATAATAACCCGCATATTGTACGCCGCTGGCGATGTCTTCGGTACTCGGGAAAACGGCCATATCCCGTCAATGCAGGATGCCAACGTCGGTACAGCTAGAGTTTCACCGACCAGGTGAACGCAGCCACACAACCTCCGATCAGAAGGGCGCTGTACGCGTGACAGCCGAGATCGAATCGAACGAATCCGACAGAATTGTCGGACCCGAGGCTGCCTCGGTAATGGCTGGTACGTACGTCAAGGTCGGTGCCGCGCTCTTCGCAATTGGTCTTGTACTTTCTGTTCTTGCTTCCTTTCAGCTCGTCCTGCCGGACCTGCTATCGGAATCCGCTTTTACGACGTTCGGACGCCTCGCTCCTGCCGCCAGAATACTGATGACGGCAGGGTGGCTGCCACTGGCAGGACTTGGTCTCGCGTTCTACGTAGTCAGCTCAGTCACAGAGCGCCCGCTCAAACGCACAGGGCTTGCTGTCGCGGCAATCGTGCTGATTGCGCTCGGATCTCTGGCAGGTGCAGGGGCATTGATTGGAGGCCTTTCATCGGGGATTTCAGGTCAGGAGGCGCCTCTGTGGGCGAGAGCCATCTCTGCAGCCGGATTCCTACTCGCGGCATCGGCACTCGCCTCTTCAGCGAAACAACGGGCTGACCAGCTCGGTGCCGCCGGCTGGTATCTCACTGCATCAGCATGGTGGCTCGCGGCAGTGGGTGCCTTCGGGCTTGTGCCCCTGACGAGCGGAGTGGCAGGGTCAATTCAGGCCGCGTTCGTCGCTTCAGGTCACAGCCGTCTCTTCGTGTTCATGATGGCGGTCGGTCTTCTGTATTTCGCGATCTCGCGAATTACGGGCACCGACCTGACCGCACCACGGCCTCTCGCCGCTCTTGGATTCTGGTCGCTTGGAGTCACATGGGCCTTCATGGGCGGCGTCGAACTGATCTACTCAGCGGCACCAAACTGGTATGAAACCCTGACGATCGCCTTTGCGATTGCAGCGTTCGTGCCCGTGTTGGCAATCGTGACCGACCTGGGGCTCATCCTGAAGGGTCACGTCCGTGACATCGCAGACAAGACAACTCTCAGGTACGCAATGGCAGGTGGTGCTGCGCTCATCGGCGCAACGCTCGTCAACCTCCTGCTCGCGTGGCGAGCGACAAGTGTCGTGGTCCAGTACTCGACGTGGACAATCGGACTCGATGTACTTATCGTCCTGGGTGGCGGGTCTTTCGCGATCTTTGCTGCGAACAACGTCCGTCTGGGAGGCGGGTCGCGAGGGTCACGAATCCACCAGTCGCTCTCCATGATCGGGCTCATTGGATCGACCGCGGCGCTTCTCGCCGGCGGCATAGTCACCGGATACGCATGGATTGCAGGGCCGGCCAGCCAGGAGTACGGAAACTTCGGTCCTGCGTACAAGGTTTCGACGGTCATGATTGCACCGTTCCTCTGGATATCAGTTGTGTTCCTCACCGCGTTTGCCATCGGGCAGATCATGTACCTGCTTTCAATCGACCGTGCAGCAGACAATCCCCAGCCTTCCAAGGAGCCGACGTTTGACTACAACCTCGAGTTTGAGGGGCTGGATCGGTACGTGACGTGGAAGCGGCTCGTGTGGGGCACCGCACTGATCTGGATCGCTGCACTGGTGATGTCCGCCGGACTTCCGATTGTTGACGCGCAGAAGGCTGACGCATCGATCGCCGCCGATACATTCCGCTCGTACCCCGCTGGGTCCGTCGAAGAGATCGGTCGCAACCTCTACATATCTGAAGGGTGTGCCGAATGTCACTCCCAGTCTGTTCGTCCAGTCGTCACCGACGTCGGTCTCGGCCCAGTGAGCATCGCAGCAGACTATGTACACGAGGACCCCGCGCTGATCACCGGCATTCGCATCGGCCCTGACCTGATGCATGTCGCTGGAAGGGACGGGTTTGATTCTGCCGTGGCTGCTGCCCACCTCGCGAGTCCGCGCAGCATTCGGTCGTGGTCAACAATGCCTTCATATGCTTACCTTTCAAGCGCTGACATTGACGCGTTGGTCAAGTACATAGAGACGTTGAGGTAGACATCGTGGAGGAACTTCTCAAACGAGTTGCGGAACTCAAAGGAATGCCTGCGTCTTTGATAAAGCGCTCCGCTCAGGCACGAGCCGACAAAACTGGCGCGACACTCGAAGCGGTTCTGAAAGAGTGGGCAGGCGAAGAGGACGCTACGGACCAAACGACCGAAGAGTCCGTCGTTGAACCGTCAGTGACCGAAGATGCTCCGGAACCGGCCGCGCCGACTGACTCTGAGCCACGAGAAGTAACCACGGACTATCTCGTGCAACTGGCAGCAGACGCTAAACGCATGCCTCCCAAACTGATCCTCTCCTCCGCGACTGCACGCGCTGAACACGCTGGCACAACCCTCGACGAGGTTCTCGCTCTGTGGGCCGGGGCGGATCTCGACGAACTACGAGCCAATGGCCCCACCGAACCCGCGAAACAGGACGCGCCGGAGGCAGAGCCAGAACCGAAACCTACGCCCACCCCAGCGCCAGCTCCAAGCGATGCGCCGCCACAGCCAGCGGCCGTAGCCGCGGGCACGATCACAATGGACGAACTCCTCGAGAAGGTGGCGGGAATCAGGGGGATGCCGGGTGTGCTCATCAAGAGATCTGCCGCGGCACGAGCCAAAGAGACCGGAGAATCGGTCGAGGCAGTCCTTGCCGACTGGGCTGGTGTTGACGTGTCGACTGTCGCAACAGCCGCGGCAGTATCGAAGGCTGAGCACACCGCGGCTGAACCGCAACCTGCCAGCACGTCGAAGGAGGAGGCAGAACCGCCAGGCGACGAACCAGCGAAGGTCGAAGTAATCGAAGCCTCCCAAACTGAATCTGAGAGCCCAGCCGAAGAAGAACCCGAACCATCAGCCACCAGGAGCAGATACCCACGATGGCTGGCCGCGGCATTCGTGGTCATCCCCCTGTTTGGCATCGGGTCGATCCTTGCTGCTCCGAACGGCCCTGACTGCGGAACCGCTGGACAGCTTCTCGTCGACCCCCAGTCCGGCGAAGCCGTGAGCTGCGACGGATCCGACTATCCGAGTCTCGCAGTCGACTTCTTCTCAGACGGCGAGAGATTGTACGCGCAGTGTGCCGCCTGCCACGCAGCCGATGGATCGGGTGGTGCCGGACTAGCCTTCCTTGGCGGAGCCGTTCTTGCCACCTTCCCTGCTGATAGTTGTGGTGATCACAAGGAATGGGTAAGTCTTGGCACCGTCGGGTGGCCTGACACCACATACGGTGCGACCGCGAAACCAGTTGGCGGCACCGGGCTCATGCCTGGGTTCGGCACTCAACTCTCTGAGGAGGACATCGCCTCCGTCGTGCTGTATGAACGCGTGCAGTTCGGCGGACAGGACCTCGCCGACGCGGAAATCGACTGCGGTCTCATCGAAGCCTCCGCGGGATGAAGCAGTTTCTAGTTTCTAGTTTCTAGTCAGCATCTGAGCTGACGGCCCATCGCCCGTGGCACGGTCACGAAGCGCCGTAGGTACCCTTGCTGTATGGCGAAGAATGTACTTGTGGTTGGTGGTGGTCCGGGTGGGGCTTCGGCGGCGTACTGGCTCGCTCGAAACGGTGTTGACGTTCACCTTGTTGAGAAGAAACGCTACCCGCGCGAGAAAGCGTGCGGCGACGCGCTGACACCACGGGCCATCAAGCAACTGCTCGACATGGGATTCGACTTCGATGGACTCGGCCTGCACCGTGTCGAAGGCCTGCGGGCATATGCCGGCGGGCTCAAGATGGAGATGGGTTGGCCAGAGCATTCGGTGTACCCGAATTGGGGAGCGACCATGCGCAGAGCAGATCTCGACGGCATTGTCGCTGGCATGGCTGAAGCCCAGGGCGCCGTCATCGAGCAGGGGACAACTGCAATGCCCATCGTTGAGCATGACCGCGTCATAGGAGTGACTCTCAAGAACGATGAAGGCGAACGGACGGTTCATCCCGATCTTGTCATTATTGCCGATGGATCGAATTCTCGGTTCGGACGAGGCGTCGGCGCGACGAGACGGAAGGACCTGCCATTCGGACTTGCGGTTCGGGCCTACTACGAGACACCAAACTCAGACGACCGATTCATCGAGAGCCAGCTCGACATCCGCGACGCTCGTGGTCGTTCCATGCCAGGGTACGGCTGGGTATTCCCGCTCGGCGATGGCGAGATCAACGTCGGTGCCGGCCTGATCTCCACATTCAAAGGCTGGAAGGACATCAACACAAGCCACATCCTCGACGCGTACTCCGCATCGCTACCGGAACATTGGAAGGTCGACGCCGACACGCCGCACACAAAGCCGCTCGGCGGCAAACTCCCCATGTCGTTCTCCGTAGGTCCGAAGGTCGGGCAAAATTGGTTGGTCATCGGAGACGCGTCAGGTGCAGTGAACCCCTTCAACGGTGAGGGCATCGACTACGCCTACGAGACTGGCCGCATGGCCGCCGAGTGGGTATCGGAGGCAGCGGCTGGCGATGACACCGTGCTGCGCGGGTATGCAGAGGAGCTTGAGTCAACGTACGGCGACTATCACCGCGTGGCACGAGTGTTTGTAAAAGCGATCGGCAACCCACTCATCATGCGGTCCCTCACCACCGTAGGGCTACGCTCGAAACCTCTCATGGAGTGGACACTCAAGGTCATGGCCAACCTGCTCGACCCCGACGAAGCACACATGACAGAACACGTCTACAACGCCATAGAAAAGGTCGTCAATGTTGGCAAATAGTCCGCTCCCTCCGTCCTCTCACCCTTCTGGCGTATGTGAGCGAAATGAGTTTCGCTCACATACGCCAGAAGTCAGTGAAGGCGGCTGATGCGGCCGGTTACCTCAATCGCAGTCGCGGTTCTGATGGGAATAATCCTGCTCGCCTTCGTCGCCAAACTGGCAACGGGCGGGCTCACGCCCTGAGGCGAACCAGGAGCGTGACCCGTGCTCCTAGCCGAGGATTTTGGCTTTTGCGGCCGTGAACTCATCGTCAGTAAGTACACCGGAGCTGTGAAGCTCGCCGAGTTGTTCAAGTTCGGACATCATGTCGCCACTGCTCGCTGCAGGCGCGGGATCTGACTCTTGTGTCTTCATCTGATCGATGTCACTCTGCATCTGGTCCATCTGCTCATCCGACTCGGCTTGCTGTTCCGCAGCAGCCTTCTTATTTTTCCTCGAGCTAGAGACCGCTGTCACGCCCCCCACGACAACAGCGGTTTTCGCCACCGTTCCTACGATTCCCCGGCGTCCTCTTCTTCTTGGCATGTGTCTACCTTTCTATTCTGATTCAGCGAGTTCGAGCAGTATCTCTTCAACAACGAACCCCGGTACCCGCGTGTCAGCAAGCACCACGCCACCCGAGTCGAGGATCTCGTCTCGCAAGGGCTTGAACCAGGTGTGCTCGAATACTAACACAGCTGCCGATTCTCCTGGCGAAAGCTCGTCGGCGAACACTATCAGATCATCCTCGGAAAGCATTCCGTTCACGTTGTCGATGAGGGCGGCGAGAGCTGCCATCTCATAGCTGTCGGGGATTTGTGCGATTTCGAGGATATCGAGATCACCATCTTCAGACTTGATCATAACCATTGCATCAATGATGGTGCCTGCTCCGACAAGACGCTCCAATTCCGGGAGGATTCCACCACTGAACTTGCTTCCCGGGAAACCGAGCACAAGCATTTCAATCGGCCCAAGTGTCATACATACTCCTTTAGGAAGTCATACATACTCCTTTAGGAAATAGTGCCTTTCGCGAGGTCACACTAGTCGAATAACCAGACGATGTCAGCGCGTTATCTGGAGCGGGATAGGCTTTCCGCCACCTGTGCGACCAAGCACAACCGAGTCGCCGACACTGAGCGCGAAGTCCTCATCTGCCCTGCCGCCGCGTACCGCAAGGGCGATCTGGCCGTAGGAGTCGACGTGGATTACGGGCTCCCCCTCCTCGACATCGCCATACGTGGTGCTCCACGAAATCCTGAACTCCTGCATCTCGAATGAGACCGATACGTCTTCACCCTCGCTCACATCAACCTGTCCGAGATCTTCGGGGGAGATGTTGAACTGAATGTTGCCGAATGTGTCTATCCACAACACGGTGCCGTGAATGGAACCTTCTCCCGTGGGTTCGCTCAGCGGAATCAAGAAAGGTGTGAGCGACTCTGTCTCAATCGTGGGTCCTAGATCGAGAATGTCGGCCTGCTCCGAAGCAAGGACCGCAGCGGCGGGTCCGAATATGTCTCGTCCGGCAAACGTCAGTCCTTTTCCCGGCAGTCGGAACCGGTCGTCCTCAAGAGACACTGCAAGATCAGCCCCACCGACCATTGCAACAGCGGGAGCGAGCACTCCGTTGTCCGGACCAACAAAGTATCCGACAGGTGTGCGAACCGCGACGGCCCTGCGATCGGAACCAACACCGGGGTCGACAACAGCAAGGAACACACCATCGGGCATGTACTGGACAGCGCGTGTCAAGGCCATCGCTCCACCGTGGATGTCGCCGTGTTCGATTCCGTGGGTGATATCAATGACTCGTATCGAAGGAGCGATTCGCGCTATGACTCCGTGCACAACACCAACAAACTCATCGTTGTGTCCAAAGTCACTGAGAAACGAAATCGGCGTTGTCATCACGCGAAGCGTACCTATGGCAGCGCGCAGCGAATTGGCGTGTAGCACACCTGTGCCGGGCTCTGTCTACTCTGAGACGCATGAGCAGCGAATCGCAACCCCCATCCATATTCAACACGGTCGAGCCTGTCAAGTCGGTCAAGAAGAAGAAACTCAAATCGTCGTACTACGAACGCGAACTCGAAGCGCTGCAAGTGGAGCTCGTAAGGCTCCAGAGTTATGTCAAGGCCGAGGGACTGAAGGTCGTCATCATCTTCGAGGGACGCGACGCGGCTGGTAAGGGCGGCGTCATCAAGCGGATCACTGAGCGCCTGAATCCCAGAAGCTGCCGAGTCGAGGCTCTCGGCACAGCGACCGAAAGGGAGAAGACGCAGTGGTGGTTCCAACGCTACGTGAACCGGCTACCCGCCGCGGGCGAGATCGTCCTCTTCGACCGTTCCTGGTACAACAGAGCCCTTGTTGAACCTGTCATGGGTTTCTGCACCGAGAAGGAGTACAAGGAGTTCCTCCGCAGCTGCCCAGAGTTCGAACGTATGCTCGTGCGGAGCGGAATCATCCTCATCAAGTACTGGTTCTCTGTGAGCGACGAAGAGCAGGAGCGCAGGTTCCTTGCCCGGATCGACGACACCACGAAACGTTGGAAACTGAGTCCCATGGACCTCGAATCACGGGCACGATGGGTCGAGTTCTCTCGCGCAAAGGACATCATGTTCGACCACACGGACATCAAACAGGCACCGTGGTTCGTCGTTGTGGCTGAGGACAAGAAGCGGGCGAGGCTCAATTGCATCAGTCACCTCTTGAGCATGATTCCGTACGAGGACAGAACACTCGGACCGGTCGAACTTCCGCCGCGCCAAGTCAACGAGAGTTATGTCAGGCCGCCTATTTCGGAGCAGACCTTTGTGCCGGAGAAGTATTGAGGGCGAAGGCACGGATGCTTTCAGACTTCAGATGGTCGCCGGTCTGACGTCTGGTGTCTGATATCTGGTCCCTGATCTACAGATTTCCGCGAGCTGCTTGCTCTCGTTCGATTGACTCGAAGAGGGCTTTGAAGTTGCCCAAACCGAAACCTTTCGCTCCTCGGCGTTCGATGAACTCGAGAAAGACCGTTGGACGATCCTGCATCATTTTCGTGAATGTCTGCAGCAGATAGCCGTCATCGTCCTGATCGACCAAGATCGAGAGCCTCTCCATGTTGTCCCAGTCGAGGTCGATGGACGACAAGCGTTGCTTTGCATCCACGTAATACTCGTGCGGAACATAGATCGTCTCGATACCGCGACTGTGAATGTCCTCGATCGATGTCTCTAGGTCCGTCGTTGCGAGCGCAAGGTGCTGGACGCCGGGCGACTGG